>CAKNAD010000351.1 GCA_929200515.1 Candidatus Gorgonimonas leptogorgiae
AGCTTGAAATTGTTTAGAAATACCAGTGTCTTCAGCTAACCAATATTTGAAATAACTATCTTTATCAGCTTGAAAACGTAATTGTTTACCAATATCACAAATAGCTGTTGCTACATTTTCTATTAATTCTATTGGAATGTCAGATTTGCTTTTTATATTAGTTGCTATATTGTCTTTCATCTCATTGTAGAGATTATATATTTGTGCATCTTGTTTTTTTACAAAAATTTTGGTTAATAATTCTAAGTAACCACTATATATCACATGACTATCAATAGGGGAAAATAATGGAAATTTATATTTATTCTTGCTTCCTGTAATTTTTTGTAATAGCCTTATAGAATGTTTAATAACTGTCAGTAACTTTATCCATTAGTTGGTATATTTTGTCATATGTTTCTATAGGAGTATCATCATTTTTTGACATAGTTAAATGCATACGAAAAGCTATATTTTCTATTAATTCACCAGCATCATTGTTTAAATATTCACCATCTATTTTTGTACCTATTACTTCTATAAGTTTTATATATAATTCACTGTCGGCATTGGCAAATAGTTGAGTAAAAAAATTAGGATTTAAATCTCTACTCTTTATATAAGCATCAAAATCCTGACTTAGTAAATTAATTAATTCTATAACTTCTAATTTATTTAGATAATTTTTTATAAAATATTTTAGTTGAGAGTCTGGATTTGCACGATCTTTAAATATTTTAATATCAGGAGGAGTTATATTATGAGTAGTGGATGTTGATTCTGTATTATATTTTGTCTCATACCGATCACTTTCGTCATGATTTTTATATGCTTTAACTACTTTACGTTCTTCCATAGGTATTTTAGGTTTTTCTATATCTGCTTTGAATGGTAATTGCGAAGGTTCTTGGAGAGTATAGCACTCACTTAATTTACCCGTAGGAATAATACCTTTTGTTGGCGAATGAAAATGCTCAACTCCTTCAGGATAACTGGTACTGGTATAGCCACCAGTTGCTTTATTATCATTTATCATTAGACTTCCTTATATAATTTAAAATATGATTTTATTATTATAAACTATAAAACCAAGTATCTCAATAATCTACTAAACTTATCCTATAGACTACAAATCGTAGCCGTTTTTGTGCAAAAGCTTAAGTAAATGAGTTTGAAATTTTTTAGAAATATTAGCGTCTTTATTTAACCAATATTCGAAAAATTTATTTTGTTCTTCCTTATCTTTTAAGATGTTACCAATATTAAAAATAAAGTCCACCACATATTTCATCTGTCCAAGTGAAGATCCAGATTTTCTTCTTATGTTATCTGCTATATCGTCTTTTATATCCTCGTAGAGCTGATACGTTTCTGCATCTTGTTGTTTGGTAAAAATTTGAGATAATAATCCTAAGAAACCACTACAAACTACATTATGATAGCTAACAGAATAGATGAATTTAAATTTATATTGTTGCTTGTTTTCTATAATTTGTCGTAAGAACTTTATAGGATATTTAACATTATTATCACAAACTCGCTTCATTAGATAGAATATGCTGTCATGCGTTACTATAGAGATTTTATCAGTTCCTGGCGCCTCCATATGCATACTAAAAGCTATATTTGTTATTAACTCGTAATCATCATCGCTTAAATTTTTTTTATCTATTTTTACAAGTATTCTTGATATAAATCCCTCATGCAATATACTGTTTTTCTCAGCAAATAAAGCAGCAAAAAAATTATTTGGTGCCTTTCTGTTATAATCATTAAATTCCTAGCTTAGTAAATTAATTAATGCGTTAACTTGTAAGCTTTCTAGATAATTTATAAACTTGTTTAGTGGGGGTTCTTGATTCATAAAAGTTTCAATTTTTTTAATCTCAATAGAAGAATTTGAGGTCGCAAGGAATTCTCTTTGTATTTTTTCTGCTTCTGTTTCAACTGAATCACTACTATTTGGGGTAACACATCTAAATACACTTTTTAATCGTTCCGTTATTTTAGGTTTTTTTGTATCAATTAATTCTATATTTTGTAACTCTGTGTAAAGCATTTTTTTAAAGTCTTCAGGAAGCTTTTTATCTTCTAACCACTCATTTATTAAGAGAGCTTTATTTTCAGGAGTCGCCAACTGTTGTAATATTTTAGGTATGTCTTTTGCTATAAATTTTTGATATTTAGAAGAATAAACATTATTTGCTAGTTTTATTTTAATAGAGCTTTTTATTATACCATAAAGTTTTTCTGATATTTGGTCAGCAGTTTTTTCTGCTATATCAGCAGGATTATCTTTTACATATTTTGCAGTACTGATAACGCTTTTAACAGCATAAAAAACTTCATGTTCAGCTAAATATTCGACTAGTTTATAAATTTGATCGTAAATAGATGAATTTACACCATCAAGACATAAATGTTTTGTAAGCATCATAGAAACTATATTGAACAATACCTCGTAATTCTTATCATTGGTTGCTAATGGTCTGTCACCTAAACTATCTAATATACCTTGTATAAAAAGTATATCTAAAGCTGTATTTTTTTGTTTGATAAGACGAGTCAAATAAAAATTTGCATCATCCTTTTTAGGGCCGTTATAATGATCATAAATTTCTTTAAGTGTCTTATTTATATCTTGACTGCTTA
>CAKNAD010000352.1 GCA_929200515.1 Candidatus Gorgonimonas leptogorgiae
AAAAAATATATCTTCAAGTAGAAGGTATATATAATTTTAATATGCTACTGGCTGATTTTTAGCCCAAATTAACAAAACATTAGCAAACCTACCGTCTATTTTTTTAATATTATTATAAAAATCTAACAGCATTGTTTCCTTATTCGCAGTTTCCTCTATTTTAGTCACAAGAAGCTCACTAGGTAATACTTTCTTATTCATTACTTCTGTTGCAAAAAGTTTAATATCATTAACAGTTTTAATATTATAGCTTTTTAATACTTGATAAAATTTACTACTTTCCTCTGAAACACAAGTATTGTAATAAAGCTTTGATACTTCTCTATGAAAAAAATTATATATATCATTGCTTTTTTGAGGTAGCTTTTTATTCTTCAATATTGACTCTGCTGATTGATTATTTGTATTAATATATAGTTCCTTTCTTTTTAGATTGTCATAGTAATTAATACTACTTTGATTTATTTTTACTTTAGAAAGCTGTGGATTTATTGGTTGTGTTTTAGCCCATTCTAATAATTGCCTAGCTAAGCTACTATGAACTAATTTAAGTTTTTTATAAAAATCTAAAAGTACTGTAGTTTCATCAATAGTTTGTTGTTTTTCAAGAATTAGCTCTATAGCTACCTCACTACAACTCTGTCCTTTATACATTGATTCAACAATAACAGTCTTACAATCATCATTTGTCATGCCGTATTTACCTAATAAGCATTTCCAATATTCCCCCTTAAGACTAGAAGACATTCCTAACATGTCATGAAAATGTTTATATATAGAATCACCTGGCTGTGGGAACCATTTATTCATTAATATTGATTCTACAGACTTATTATCTGTAACTTGTATGTTCGATCCTTGTGAAACTTGTGGTGGTTTGTTGCTAGTGACTTGTTTAAGTATAGGCTGAGGTATAGCTGGTTTTGAAGTATAATTTAAACTTTGAGGATTGTACTGTGCAACATCATGCTGCTCTGATGTTGTTGTTTTATCAAAATTTACTGATATATCTTCAACCCAATGTTTTAGCTCTTGTGATAAAGAGTAATTAACTTTCTTAAGTATATTATAAAAATCTAAAAGTATTGTTTCTGTGTTTTTATAGGCATATAGTTTAATAATACGATTTATTAGTACCTCACTATACAGTTTGTTTGTATTTTTAGCTTCTGAGCGTATTTTATTAATATCTGCATCTAATATATTATATGCTTTAGCTACTGCTTGCCAGTGGGTAGCTAAACAACTATCTATTGATAATAGATTATGGAAATTTTTATAAATACTATCTTCTGGAGCTGGAAACCACTTATTAAGAAATATTGAGTCTTCTGGTTGGTTATTTATGGCTGTTGCTACATTAACTTGCGGTGAGTTGATATTAGTTGTAGAAGTTGTTTTAGTTGATTGTTTTACAATAATCTTACCTGTTGTTTCAGCCTGTTTCATAGCTGCATCTAGTAATTCTTCAGCCTGTTTATTTAAACTTACTAAATTAAAAGCATTATATAAATCTTGTACGCTACCATCATAATTTAAATTGTTCATTATATTAAAAAAATGGTTTATGGGCTCTTTTAGCTTTTTATTTGTAAAAATTTTTTCTGCAATCTTTTGTAGATTATTGCTTTCTGCTACAGCTTTACCCCAAGATTCAACTGTTTTAAACGGGAGATCAGTGATACTTAACTCGCTACACTTTAAATATAATAGCTCTGAAGGAAATTCAGGTTGTTGATTGGATGAAACACTAGTTATAGTTCTACTATTTAATAATGGATATTCAGCTACAGCTTGAGTTGATTCTCTAGATGTTTCTTGAATTGGAGTTGTAGTTATATCATTGTAAGTAGTACTGGTATTAAGATTATTCTTAGATATTGGCTGCATAAAATTAATTCTTTATTGATAGTTAATGAAAAGTAAAGTAACTAAATTGTTAGACAACTAACATTTCACTTTGTTGCATAATATTATAAAATTTATATTGAACTTTATCTTATAAAAATAATCCATAGTGTTGAGAGTAACAAAATATGATCAACATGAAGCCAATACCTATCAGTATGTACTCAGGTGTCTCTAGAGGGTACAACTCTTCACATAGCGGAAATAGCTATTCTGATTGATCGCTTTAGATATAGCTTCTTCAAAGAATATTTTTTTAAATTTAACTACTTGTTTACTGAACATTTTATCAATTTAATTATCTAATAAACTAGCTATTGTATTTATTACATTTGATTATTATTAAGAGCACGTATTTTTTTACAATAACGCACTTAGATAAATAATTTCCATCTGCCACCTTTATATAATTTGTGGTAAATATAGAAACCATTTTAATATGTTTTTTGATGATTTCTTTATGATAGTTAACTTTATAATCTATTATCTTTGGAGTAAGCCACATGCTTGTCTGAAATAATATAAATAATTAAATTAAGTTTGAAAAATAATAATTATGAATATATCATCAATAGAGAATCAATTCCCTCCGCCTACAAATGTACAAAGAGTACAGCAAACATCTCAAGATCAAGAGCAACTCTTAGAAGAGTGTAGGCATCAAGTTTTTTTTAATTCTATTGTATTACAAAATACTCGTATCAATAATTATGATA
>CAKNAD010000353.1 GCA_929200515.1 Candidatus Gorgonimonas leptogorgiae
GTTAAAAATTCTGCTGAAGGTTTGCATACTGATAATATGCATAATTTTTATTATCAATTAATTCAGCAGTTGCCAGAAAATAGCAAACTTGAAAAACATAAATTACAACGATATGAAGAAAATATTGTTAAGCATACACAGCAAATTAATGATAGAAGAGAACAAGCTGTAGTTTGGAAGTATTATCAGTGGTTAACTTTATTGTTTATCGAAATATATTTAGATTTTTATTTTAATAATAAAGAAAAATTAGTTAATGATTTAAATACTTATTTACAACGCTTTAATCAACATTATAGTTCGTATAAAAATATCGTACATACAGATATCGAACCATTTCAAATAGAAGATTTAAATAAAATATGCTTACAAAATGCTACTGGCTCTGGTAAGACATTATTAATGCATATTAATTATCTGCAATATTTACATTATGCTAATGAAACTAATAATAATGATTTATCGCGAGTAATTTTAATTACTCCAAATGCTGAACTCAGCCAACAGCATATTGATGAATTTAATGCTAGTGGTATATCTACACATCTTTTTTTTAAAAATGATATGAATAATTATGATTTTAATCGAATAGATGCTATTGAAATTACTCGACTAGCCGATAAGCAAGGCAATAAAACTATAGCTACCCGTAGTTTAGGAGATAATAACTTATTATTAATAGACGAAGGTCATCGAGGGTTATCTGGTACTAATGCTAAGGCAAAAGAAAATGCTTGGTTTGATCGACGTTCTATGCTTTGTAAACAAGGGTTTTCTTTTGAATATTCAGCAACTTTTGCTCAGGCTGTTAATGATACCGTACACGAAGATGATTATGCAAAAACGGTAATTTTTGATTATTCTTATAAATGGTTTTATGAAGATGGTTTTGGTAAAGATTATCGTATTCTTAATTTATCAGCAAATGAAACAGCAGATAAAATAAATTATCTTACCGCTTGCTTGCTGAAATTTTATCAGCAGTTAGATATTTATCAAACTAATAAAAATCAAATAACCAAATTTAATTTAGAAAAACCATTATGGGTTTTTGTTGGTAATACAGTAAATGCTAACAAAACTAAAGATGAAAAAGAATCATCTTCTGATGTTGCTAAAATTATTGAATTTATTGCTGAATTTATTGCAGATAAAACTAAATATTGCGCAATAATTAAAAAAATTATCCAAGGTTCGGGTAAAACTACTGGATTGCTAGATAAAAACGGCAATGATGTTTTTGCCAAAGCTTTTAATTGGCTAGCACAAAAACTAAACGACAATTTTAGTTATGAAGGTCTTTACCAAGATATTTTATATAAGTTATTTAATGCTACTAGTAGTGGTCAGTTAGTTATCGATAGAATCAAAGGTAACTCTAGTGAAATATTATTAACTGTTGCTAATGCAGATAAAGCCTTTGGATTAATTAATGTTGGCGATACTAAAACACTAGCTGATCATCTTGAAAAACTAGCAAAGCAAAACAACTTAAAAATAACTATTAAACATAGTGATTTTAGTACTAGTAAGTTTAGCGAAGTTAAAAATTCATCTTCAGAGATTAATTTATTAATAGGTGCTAAAAAATTTATTGAAGGTTGGGATTGTTGGAGAGTTAGCACTTTTGGCTTAATGCATGTTGGTAAAAGCGAAGGTGCGCAAATTATTCAGCTATTTGGTCGTGGTATTAGACTTAAAGGTTATAATTGGAGTTTAAAACGTAGTAACCATGTTAAAGAAAATTATTTAACTGAACTAGAAACTCTGCAAGTATTTGGTATTGAAGCTGATTTTATGGCAAAATTCCGTGATTACCTACAAGAAGAAGGCTTACCAACAGATGACAGTAAAACTGAATTTACTATTCCGATAGATGTAACTTATCAATTTAATAAACAGTTACAAATAATCACACCAAAACGTAGTGCTAAAAACAGAGAATTTAGCTTTAAGCAACATGGAGCTGTGCCTTATTTGGCCTATAAAACTATGCCAGATAAAATAATAGATCAACCAGTAATAGCAGATTGGTATACCGCAGTTGATGTTGAACAGTCACAAACAACAGTTAATGAAGTTACTAAAGATCAATGTAAATTAAGTAAGAGCCATATAGCTTTATTAGATATTAATAAACTATATTTTGCTTTAGAACAATATAAGCGTATTAAAGCTAGATATAATTTAAATATAGATAAACTAGGTATTTTAAGTTTACTTGAAACAACTGATTGGTATATTTTAAAAATCCCTAAAGCTAAATTACAACTGCAAAGTTTTAAAGATGTTGATTTTTTACAACGAGTAGCAGAAGACTTATTAAAACGCTACTGCGATAAATACTATAGTTATTGTGAAACTGCTTTTTGGGAAAATCGCTTAGAATATACTGAACTAGATAGCAAAAATGGCAATATGCCAAAAGAGGGTGTGAGTTATACTTTAAGTGTAGAAAGCACCGATGAGCAATTAAAACAAGCAATTAAGGAATTACAACAACAATTAGCAAGTTCTAACAATCCAATAATAGAAGCTGGCGATTTACAGGCTTATAAGGGTTATTTGCATTTATTCCAACCATTATTACATGCTGATAAAAATTGTAATATTTCTATTA
>CAKNAD010000354.1 GCA_929200515.1 Candidatus Gorgonimonas leptogorgiae
TCCAAATATGCACCCAGAACTATCAGACCAAAATAATAATGATTATTCGATAAAGCTTGAAGTTTTAGACAACACTTTTGGAGATGTTAAGACAGATCTACCTACAGTATACATCAATAGAATACCGACTGTTGGCTGTTCTGGTGCTATGAGGCTTTCAAAGCTATACAGTTTTGATCCTAGTACTTTAACATTAAAGCATAAAATAGATGATTTTAGCTATATAATGGAAGACAATGAACATATTAATATTCTGGGATTGAAAAGCACTTTTACTAAGAAGGTTATATAGTTTACAGAGGATGCTTCACTATCTTACGATAACCTATTCCCTCATGTAAAATAATTTTATATACTTCAAATATTATTTAAACTAGTTATTGTAAAAATATACAATAATATTTTTACAATATTTTATTATTTGCGTAATTAAATTTTTCAATATACTATATCTTATGGAATATAAATATTAATAACTTTTATGAATAATAAATATAACAATGATAATAAAAACTATTTTAAAATTTTTTATCGGCAGTATTCATATACTTAGCATATTGTTTCTTATTTCTATTTTGATGAATTCTGCTTATGCAATAAAATCAAATGAAGCAAGCACATCAGATCAAAACAATAAAACAACTACAATATCTAACGACACAAAAGAAAACACAATTCTTATCAAGAGAAGAACATCTTCTTTTGGTAAAATAAAAGAGCTTATAACTAATGGCACATTAAAAAAAAGAAAGGATAAAAAACAAAAACTCGAAAAACATACTAGTTTTAAATCCTATATAAACTATAGCGAAGAACAAACATTAAGCAAAGCACTCGATACAGAAGAAGATAATAATACTGATAATTTTAGCTCTGACTCATACACCGCTTCATACGAACAAACACCTGATAACATAGAAGGTGACAACATCTATTTTAATAGATTTATGGGAAAAATCATACAAGCAACATCTAACAATCAACCATATTTAATAGAAGTACAAAAAGAAAGCCCAAACGCAGATAATTATATGGATATGAATTGTTTTTTTATTAATAAAATTGCTGATCTAATCCCTAAAACCCCATATAATTTTTTTTATAAAGGTTACTATGCTCCGCAAACTATAGTATTAGGATCAATAAAGTCAGACCCTGATGGTGAAAATAATAAAATTATCTCTAATGATGAAAATTGTATATATGAAAATATTACGAATACTACTCGAAAAAAATTAATAAATTATATGATGCTTAGAATTGGAAAACCCTTTAAAAACATACATAAAAATATTGAAATAGAACCTCATTATTATTATATAATGGGCATGTATTTAAGTATATGTATATTACAAAAAATACAACTAACTATTATTTATCCAGAAAAAAATGTATCGCATAATATTTTTGAAGTTAATAATTTAAATCTCAACCTTGTAAGTCAATACTTAAAAAATATACTTATACCTATAGAGTTTATTAACAAAATGAATATCAATGAGTATAGCAATTTAGAAAAAACATTATTCTTTATAATAGAAAGCGAAAGGCAGGTTTTTGATAACTTTGATACCATTGTTCTTGAATTAGGCGATCCATCACTATATGGCTTAAAAGTTATAAATATACAAATGGACTATAATTTTATTGAAGCTGTTAACAAGTTAAAATTTTCTTTATATTCGTTTGAAAGCAAACAGCCCGAAAATATTCAGAATAGAAACATAATCTATGAATACAATGGATATTACATATTATCAGTTAGTATTTTATTCGCTAATCAAGCATCTACTAGAAGATATTTTAAAATTAATGACTTTACGGAAAGCACTAGTAAAATTTTTGATTTAATTACAGATCATATAAAAAATACTATCTGTGATACATTTAAAGAGTCAATAGACGACACAAATAGTTTTGTTATATTACTATCCTTATTAGTTTGCTATAATCAAAAAGATAGCCGTACAAATAATAGTCGTAATACAACTGAAAAAAATTTAAAATTAGAGCTATCTACAGAGATTAGCAACTTGCATGATATAAATAATTATAAAGTATTTATCCAAGATAGCAAAACCTTACAATTTGGAGAGTTTACTGAAGACACTTACAACATACAACTTGAAGATCCTAATGAAAATACTGATAGCTTTCAACCTGAAGATCCTAATGAAAATACTGACACCATACTATTTGAAAAATCACCTAATGACTATAACTCAGATAACATTTATGAAAATTTATCTAACTACTATAATCCAGATAACATTTATGAAAAATTATCTAGTTCCTATATCCCAGATAACATTTATGAAAAATTATCTAGTTCCTATATCCCAGATAAAATTTATGAAGAATTATCTAGTTGCTATAAGTCAGATCACATTTATGATAAATTACCTAATCGCTCTAACCATAATGAAATTTATGAAAATTCTGATATCTACCTCGTAAAAAGAAACAGTCAAGATATAACAGAAATACCTGACATTAATGATATAATAGAAGACATTGATCTTATAGCAATAGGTATACCTAACTTATTAATTATAAATATAATTAATCCATAAACTGCCTTCAATATATACACGTAGCAGATGGAAATGCTAGGTTT
>CAKNAD010000355.1 GCA_929200515.1 Candidatus Gorgonimonas leptogorgiae
TAAAAACTTATAATCACTTGCTGAAAACCCGCATTTCCAACTGCCACGTGTATAAATCTACTTCTAAGCATTATAGCAGAAAGATTGACGATTATTAAGATATTAGTTGATTAACAGTCTAATTTGTAGCTCTTAAAAGTTATCAACTCAGTTTAAACTCTTACATTCATTGCTGCTAATAATACTTTTTCAGCACCATGACGCTTAACCATATCAGCTAGTGTTTTATAAGTAGTGTTTTCAAGTATATCTTTAAATTCTTTTGGAAAGTATACATTTATATTAACATTTGAATTCACTGTTAATTTTTCATTATTTTTCTTGTCTATGGTATTATTATCTTGAGTTTCTTCAGTATTTGTTGCAACTTCTTTAGTTGTTTTCTTCTCGGGTTTTGATTCAGCTACTTTCTTCACGAGAGTTAGTTCAGGTGCTTTCATCACGGGTTTTGGCCCTGGATAATTTACTCCTTGAAAAAAAGAGCTTCTAAAATTCTCTAGATTACTAGATCTAGCGTTGTCTTCAGGGGAAATCTTGTGGTTTTCAATATAATCATCATTATAAAGTATTTCGCCTAGAATTGAATCCTTAATAGATGCTTCACTTATTACTTTGTTTGTTTGTTCTCTCTTAGTATCGTACTCAGTTTTTGGACCTAGTGTTTGTGCACCTATAATTAGTGGTTGTTCAGCGTTTAAACTATTTTGATATTCTTCATCTTGATTTATTAAAGTATTATAATCAATTGTTATTGTATGATGCTCAAGCGTTTGTGCTTGAGTTATAGATGATTCACCTGTTGATTTTATTGTTGGTTCTATATTAGTATCGAGATCAGTTTGTGCACCTATAAATGCTGGTTCAGCGTTTAAATTATTTTGGCATTCTTCAGCTTTATTTATTAAAGTGTTATAATCAACTGTTATTTTACGATGCTCAAGTATTTGTGCTTGAGTTTTTGCATATAGTAGTACTACAAAAGCTTGATATGCTCCATCTTCATCGTTTGTTAGTCTATCCGTTAAATTAAAATCAAGATTATATGAGATACTCACTGATTGATTTGTTCTTTGTTGTGTAACTTTGCCGTCGGTATTATTAAGAAAATTTATATTATGCAAGATTTGTCGTAGCTTCACTAAATTGACATTTTGTACTGTGCTACTATCTTGAGCTGTAGCTATTGCATCTGCAAATACAACATTTGTGGTTAGGTGTACGTTTAGCTCGGTGTTTTCTACAGTAGTATTGTTATTGCTTTCAGTGATGCCATTTATATCTGGATTAAAGTTAAGATCGTCATTCATACACTTTATAAATTCGTCTCGGTCAATATTGTCCATGGTTATCTCAATTAAATCAGTAATTGTTTCTATAACATCATTGTTTTCTATTTTGGCTACAACTAAACCTTCAGATTCTGTGTTGTTAGAGATATCCGTTACTTTTATAAAAGTTTCATTATTTATATTAGATGCAGTCGCACCATTAAAATTTTCTGAAGTATCATAACTATCATGATTTTCTAAATAAGCATCTGGATTTAGTATTGCCTGCTGGTAGCGTAGTAGCATTGGAGATACTGACTCAGAATCTTTTTCTTGGTTAGAATCAGATACCTGTGATACTAGTGCGGGCATAACACGAGAATTGACGTATTCCTCAAGTTTTCTAGCTCTCTTTGATTTATCTATAGCAACATATTTTAGATTAAACTCATCGTAAACTCTATTGTTATCAGGGTTATGCATGTGAGGAACTTTTTCATTTATAAATGGTAATAGTGTTAGTTCTATGTTGTATTTATCTTTAAGTGCAACCATCCAAGATTGACAGGCTAGATTATACTCTTTAACTAGAATATTTTTGTCTAGGTTATCATTGTCTAGATTACCACCATCTAGATTAGAACTGTCTAAACCCTCGCAGCCAAAATCTGGCAGTTCTATAATTAATTGCATTTTGCTGTTTATTTTAAGGTCAGTACCGTGGATGAAATTGATAAATAAATCATCTATTATGTCATGCACTTCGACTACGTTTTTGATATTACCATATAAGCCTTTTGTTCCTACTGTATTATCATTTGCATCAAAAACTATACAGGATTGCTGTTGTTTTTCTGTTAGTTTTTCTACATCAGCAGTATAACCTTTAGAGAGAGTAGCGGTTGCTTTTGGGTAAGCCTCTAACATTTTTTTTATACTAGATCGATGCATTTTAAACTTTTTATTATCACCAAGTATTGCACAATCATTAGTATTAATATTTTTTATTGAGTCTACTTTTATTGATAATATTCGTTCTGCTAGTGTTTTGTTTTGAAAATTAGATCTATCTCGCATAGGAGAAGCAATATAACGTAAAAATAACTCTACTTTTTTTACAACAAACCTAAAGGCGCGCGTTATACCGTTTGTAGCATAATTAAGTAAGCTAGGATGATTTTTTTTTATTTCCTTTAATGCTGTTGTATATGTGGTTGATACGTTGTTTTGTAGTAAGTTGTTAGCCATGTGAGTAAATATCTTCGTTAAGTTATCCTAAAGGCGATTATAGTGTATATACACGTGGAAGATGGAAATGCTAGGTTTCAGGGCTAAAGAAAAAGATCTA
>CAKNAD010000356.1 GCA_929200515.1 Candidatus Gorgonimonas leptogorgiae
AAAACTTCATACAGGATAAATTTTATATTTCAAAAGAAAAGCTATATATAGGAGATGAAATAGAATTTTGCTATTCTAATAGTGATGAAATGTCAGAAGAACAATATTCTACAATAGCACATCAATGGATACAGGAATTAAAGGAAATTCTTCAAAAAGATAATATAACAAATTATAATATAAAAAGTATGCAGGATGATAAGACTATAAAATATAAAATAACTATTGGCAATTGGTGTTATTGTTTGTTTTTTGATTTAGATGCACCTGAGGTTACCACACAACCATAGAGCAGAAGATAAATTTTGCATTAAACAAAATGGACAAGATACCTTGCTTAAGGTTTCAGAATTAGATGATAAATATATTTTCACTATTTCTAAAAAATTTGGTCTTACTACTAGAAGTTGTCATAAGCATATGGATGTTCGAGCATTTAACGGCAATACTGAATTGTTAATTAGATTATTGTTAATGGTGCAAAATCATCCTGAACTACCTAGATTTTTTAATCGACTTGAGAATATTGCATGGTATCCATATCTAACAACAAAAGATGTATTCGAAAATCAAGATGAGATGGTGCCAGAATTAAGCGTACATATATTAAATAATGTTACTGATTTTTTAAATAAAGAGCAGGCTACTATCAGAGTAAATCAGGTGATAATGAATCCATGACGATACTTGCTATGATGCTTTCTCTCATTCCTTGTTATGCCATTGCACAAAAAAGATCACCAATTGCTTATCATCATATACAAAATCTCAATAAAGCAACATTAGATATAATGAAAAGTCCAGTATCTACAGCAGAAATAAGATTTTTTAATATACAAAATGGTGACGATCTTAGTCTTTTAACTGATTTTTGTATTTTAATGCTTGAGAAGCTAATTGAAGATCAAAAAAATAAAAAACTATTTGAATTTGTTGCTACAAAAGATCCTAAAGATTTCACTATAGAGGAATCAAGAAGTCTTGCTGAAAATTTATTTACTGAACTCAATATGAGTAAAGAGCACAAAGCAAGATTTCGTGAATTAAGCGAATCGTTACACCAAGGTAATAACAACTAAGCTGTAGTAACTCAACACTCTGGAAGTAACCTTTAAAAACTAGTCGCCATTAATTCAGTTTGGCGGGAGGGTTCTAAGAGGGTGTTCTAAATTCCACGTCAGGTGAAGTTTAAACTACTACATTTTATTACTAAAAAGATTCTAAACAGACTCTTAGATGAATATTTAAATATCTAAACTCACTAATGACACGGAATTTGGAACACCCTCTCTACCACTCGTATATTTGCTGTAACTTATTTATGTTAACATCAAGACTATTACTTAGATTTCTTCAGAATCGATTTTAGAGCTGATCCCTGTTTGTTTGTAATATCGCTTGAATTTCTTGTTTTTGAAATCTCACTAGGAGCACCTTTAATGTAAAACTCAGCAGTTTCATTTTCGTCTTTGAATCTAACTCCTTTTTTCGCTTTTGCCTCGTTTGCAGGTTCAATTGTTTTAGGCAAACTTGGAGATTTAAACTGATCTTTTACTTCAGGTATCTCTGTGGTAACCCCACCTGTCGATTCAAACATATTTTGTATATTTACAGAATTTCTTGCTTTATCTTTAACCATCAGTCTTTTAAATTTGTTTTGTGGATATAAGGTAGATTCAGGTTGATCTTTTATTTTAGATAGACTTATGTCAGCATCATCTGAATTTTGTGCAATGGGGGAACCATCAGTTTTAGCCACACCTGTCGATTCAAACATATTTTGTATATTTACAGAATCTCTTGCTTTATCCTTAACCCTCACTCTTTTATTTATGTTTTGTGGATTCAAGGTGGATTCAAGTTGGTCTTTTATTTCAGATAAATTTATGTCAGCGTCATCTGAATTTTGTGTAATTGGGGAACTCCTAGTTTTATATATATCTTGTACTGGCACTTTAGATGTTTTCGTTTTTATTCCAAGCATACTTTTAACTTTCCCTATTTTTCTTATGACATAAGATTTTATTTTAGCCATTTTGCTTTGCGCTTTTTTTTGTATTTGTGAACCCTGAACAATACTATTTCTATCTTCTACACCGCTAGCCCGGTGCTCATTAAAACTCGCACCTTCCTTAGATAACCCTTTCTTTTCTACTTTATCTGATTGAGCGGTAGTTTGTGATGCAGACCTATAATTCACATCCTTTCTAGATATATCATTCATAGATTTCTACTCCATTATGCAGTTTCTGTAAAATTAATTTTACCCTACATATAAAGTATAGCTCTTTTACATTGGATTTTAATAAAATTATTAATTTTTAAAAAATCATTGAAAATGAGGTAGCGACTCTACCAAAAATCTCTTAGTTAAGATTATACTGTTAAATATAACATTTAAATTTTTCGAAAACATATACAGAATGCAGATGAAAATACTAGGTTTCATGGCTAAGTAAAATGGTTTAACTCAAGGCAAAATACGACCCAAATGCAAGTAGCATTTCAAAGTGTTTTAACGATGAAATACACCTTTTTAATAGCTCCAGAGAGCAAGGTTTCGGTGGTGCTTCTAAAATGTTGATAAGCTTTTAATGCTATTTCCAAACTCCGTT
>CAKNAD010000357.1:0-412 GCA_929200515.1 Candidatus Gorgonimonas leptogorgiae
TACCTCATAAAGAGTTATAGTTTAACATATGACACAGATTTGTGAACACTACCTTTATATCTACAAAAAGGCTTTTAGCATATGACATTAATAACCCTGCGAATGTAAAGAAGGGCGTGCTTAACGATGAACTTAAAATAATGTTTGTAAGATCAAAAAAATAAAGATGGTTTAACGATACAAAATAAAGAAACTTGGGTACTCTCTAAACTTCGTGTTATAATAAATTTATAATCGCATTTCCAACTGCCACTGGTATATCTGATGTATCATGATGCTTAATATTTGCATCTACTTTACACCATGAATCTAGGTTATCACCCGAATCGCCACTTGGTGCTACACCTTTAACAACACCATGAGCAAAAAAATGTTTATTTTCTTCAGACGATTTTAAAAAGTTATTTATATC
>CAKNAD010000357.1:422-2608 GCA_929200515.1 Candidatus Gorgonimonas leptogorgiae
GGTTTACTATATTCTTTAGAATCTTCATAATTGTTAAATATATCAGAAGTAACAAAATATCTATTAGAAAATTCTTCAGGTGAAATTAAGCTTTTTAATTTTAGGTCTCTCCCTAAAGTACGTAGTTCATCTAAATTTAATAAATTTATCTGTTCACTATTCCCCGCTATAGTGAGATGATTACGTGCTGTTATTAAAGTTTCTTCATCGTCCATGTGTGCTTGTCTATAAGCTCCATACATATTAGCATTTGCATAGCTATATAAATATGGCCCTGTTAAATTTATGGTTATATCTTTTCGTAGATTATGTTTGTTACCAATTGGATCAGTATACTCTTCAAACCATCGCTGCTGATGCCAAGTTACATTTAATTGACTATCTACAGAAAGATATTCACCTGAATAACGTGTATTGAGAGTGACATGTTTTTCACAGATAAACATCAATGCATTTTTAACAACCCAATCATTTGGTGCGGCAATCATTACATTATTAAACAACATACTATTTTTATAGTAGTTTCTAAGACCATGTTCACTTGTTAAACAAGACACTGGTATTTTATCAATTACTGACACATCAACATCAAGATATATACCTCCTAGGTTTAACGCAAAAAGGCGTAATATGTCAGAGGCACAAGGATAATTTTTAAAGGGACCATGTAAATTTCGCATCACTAGACCGTCTAAATATAGTTTAACTTTATGATCAGCAATATCTTTGTTTTCTGCACATTTAACTAATACAGAATAATGTTTTACTGTGATTTTATCATCTTTATTACTATTTCTTGCTAATTGACTTAATATTAGATCATCTGATTTTTCAGCATTATACATTGAATCTAAAATTCTTTTAGGGTTATCTGTCCATACGAAAATTTTAAAACTATCAAGACTTTTTTGAGAACAATTAGTTTGATGCATTCTATATATATTACGTAATGCACTATCCGGTATACGCTTTTCACCTACCCAGACATAATGTATTGATCTTGGTACATTAAATGCTGAGGCTTTTGTTTGAGGAGTATTCCAATCTATTGATAAATCTGTAGGGGGGTTAACAAAATGATTATTTAATAAACTTTGTTCTGCTGTGATATTTAACATGATTAACATCCGATGTTATAAAGAATTTTTAAATTACAATTACTAAATTCAATTTAAGGCAATTATAAAGATTAGCTATTTAATATGCTGAGTTTTATATTAAATAGGGCTTAAGATAACATAAAATATGCCTGATAGCAATTGATTTTCTCTGTAAATTACGCTACCAGTTGTAATAACAAATAATAACTTATATCCAATTTAATTGTTTTAAATGATTCCAAGCTACTACACATTATATTATTAGATAATTTGCGGTTTGTATGGTAAATTCCACGACCACGTTCACTTATTAAACAAAATTCTGGTATTTTATCAATTACTGCTACATCAACATCTAGGGAACCTCTGAAAAACTCCTGTTGACTTTGCTAATGAAGTTAAATGTAGCAAAAAACAGTCACAAAATGGCTAACATTTATCTTTTTAAACCAAATTTTTATTAAAATAGTTGATAAATATCTATTTTATAGTGTTTCTTTAAGCATATTAAAGCCTAGTTTTTTAATATACAGGTAACAGATGAAAACCAGTCTTTTTATCTATTACAACTCGCATTAAAAAAAATGAACATAATAAATTAAATAAAGGTTCTTTTGTACTTTATGTGGAGTTGGTCATAATGTTAGACTAATTCTTGAAAAGCTTATTCTTTTTTTCATGGTTTACTAGATAGCTTGCAGGTAATTTTAAAAAATTTTGATACACTTTAATACAACGTAATTTAATGGCAACACTTTAAATTCACATAGCCCCTACTTGGAGATAAGCTAACGATTAAATACCATTGGAAACCAACGAGCACAACAGCTATTCATTTCTTTTGAACTCTTATAAAATTGTTTAGCTTGTTCGGTTAGATTCGATGATCTTTCTACTAAAGTATCAAGTTTTTCTCCACGTTCAATAACTTTTTGAATAGCTTCAGTGATAATTAATGTTGTCTCATTTATTTCTTTGTGAACTTGTTTAACCTTATCAACTGGAGCTTTATAATTATTATTTTGTAAATTTTGAAAATTATTTTCAAATAGTGATCTATATTTTTTTATTTTAAGAGTATCTTTA
>CAKNAD010000358.1 GCA_929200515.1 Candidatus Gorgonimonas leptogorgiae
CTTTCATCAATAACAGCAACTCTGGTTCCGGTTTCTTTACCGGCAACTCTTACCGTAGGTGCTTCTACTCCCAATAACTTAGCTAGGTTATCAACTGTTTCTTGACCACCTGGAGGACATAAATTTATTTCTTTACCATTAGCTATAGCTTGTGCATATGGTTTGCATCCTGGATGGCCGCATTGTCCACACTGCGTTTGTGGTAAAATAGCATTTATTTGATCTACCAATGGGTTAGATTCTGCTGTGAAAAAATATTGCACCACGCCTAAAACTAATCCGCTGAATAAACTAATAGTTACTAAAAAACCAACAGCATAACTTGATATAATTATGTTATCCATTAACACTATATTGTTACCATTTTACTAAACCAGAAAATCCCATAAATGCCAAAGACATTAGCCCTGCTGTAATTACGCTGATTGCTGCTCCCCGAAATGCTGTGGGAATGTTATCGTTAGCTAAGCGCTCACGAATTGCAGCAAATAAAATCAATACTAAAGAAAAACCAATTGCAGAACCAAGCCCAAAAGTTGCTGATTCAACTAAAGAATTAGAAGTGTTTTTAGTATTTAATAACGCAACTCCTAATACCGCACAGTTGGTAGTAATCAGAGGTAAAAACACACCTAATATTTTATACAACACTGGATTTACACTTTTAATAACTATTTCAGTGATTTGCACCACTACAGCTATTACCAAAATAAAAGAAATTGTTTTAATAAACTCTAAATTAAGTGGCACTAAAACATAATGAAATAATAAATAGCCACATACCGAACTAATTGTCAGTACAAAACTAGTTGCAATGGCCATGCCAATGGTCGATTCAAGATTATTTGAAACTCCCATAAACGGGCACAGCCCTAAAAACTGTGCCATCACAAAATTATTTACTAATATAGTACTAAGTAGAATTAGTAATAGTTCATTCATTATTGTATCTTCTAGTTAATTAGCTAACTTTCATTCCTGGTTGCACGCCTGCATCTGGCTCGAGTATCCATAAATCTTTACCGCCAGTTCCAGCTGCTAACACCATGCCTTCACTGATACCAAAGCGCATTTTTCTTGGGGCTAAATTAGCAACCACAACGGTGTATCTACCTTGTAATTGTTCAGCAGTATAAGCAGATTTTAAACCTGCAAAGATGTTTCTAGGTTTTTCTTCGCCAATATCGATAGTTAATTGTAATAACTTTGCTGCTTTTTCAACATTTTTGGCTTCGATAATTTTGCCAATACGCAAATCTACTTTAGCAAAATCGTTAATATCAATAGTTGCTACTATTGGCTCAATAGTAGGTTTGCTAACTTCTTTAGCTGCTACTATTGGAGTTGCGCTGGCATCAAGCACTGCGGTTATTTTCTCTGGTTCTATTCTTTGCATTAACGGTTTAAACTTATTAATTGTATGGTTTAATAATAACTCTTGGCTATCTTCCCAGTTAAAAGCACTAACATTTAAAAACTGTTCTACATTGGTGGCTAATTGAGGTAATACTGGTTTTAAATATATAGCCAATACTCGGAAAATATTAATACCTACGGTACAAGTTTGCTGTAATAATTGCATATCGCCATTTGGATCTTTAGCTATCACCCAAGGTTTAGCATCGTTAATCCAGCTGTTTGCAGTATCTGCTAGTGCCAAAATTGCTCGCATTGCCTTAGCAAAATCAGTAGCTTCATAAAAATTAGCGATGGCTTGTGCTGCTTGAGGAAACTGCTGATAAAACTGCTGCATTGTTTCTGGCAATGCAGTAGCTAACTTGCCTTCGAATTTTTTAGTTATAAAGCCAGCACAACGACTAGCTATATTAACAAATTTACCGACTAAATCAGAGTTTATTTTTTGTGCAAAGTCTTCAGTGTTAAAATCTAGGTCATCTATACTAGTAGATAATTTAGTAGCATAATAATAACGTAAATATTCTGGTTGTAAGTGATCTAGGTAATTTCTGGCACTAATAAAAGTTCCTCGAGACTTGGACATTTTTTCGCCATTGATAGTTAAATAACCATGTACATGCACAGCTGTAGGAGTTCTAAAACTACAGTTAGTTAATATGCTTGGCCAAAACAAACAATGAAAGTTTATTATATCTTTACCAATAAAATGATGCACTTCGCAACTGCTATTTGGTTGCCAATATTCGTTAAAGTCTAATTGTTGCTGTTCGCATAATGTTTTAAAAGTAGACATATAGCCAATAGGAGCATCTAGCCATACATAAAAATATTTGTTTGGCATATCTGGAATTTCAAAACCAAAATACGGGGCATCACGGCAGATATCCCAATCTTTTAACCCTGCATTAACCCATTCAAATAATTTTTGTCTAACCTCTTTAGGTACAGCATCAGTTGTTAACCAAGCAGTTAATAACTCAGTTGCTTCGCTAAGCTTAAAAAATACGTGATCGGTATCTTTAGTTATAGGAGCTGTTCCTGAAAGCGAAGAATAAGCATTTTTTAACTCACTAGCCTGATAAGTAGCACCACAGCTTTCGCAGTTATCGCCGTATTGATGCTGAGCTCCACATTTAGGGCAATCTCCTTTTATATAGCGATCTGCAAGAAACATTTGCTTTTC
>CAKNAD010000359.1 GCA_929200515.1 Candidatus Gorgonimonas leptogorgiae
TTACCTCATAAAGAGTTATAGTTTAACATATGACACAGATTTGTGAACACTACCGTAGTGGTTATGACTATCCTATTTTTTCTATAGTATTCAATTTACCATTATCTTTATATGTCATTTTAAATTTTCCTTTAATACCACCATGAGTCAAGAATTTTAATAAGATTTCATATGAAACACTTATTAATTCGCCTCTATCGGTAGTTACTTGTACCATATTTTTAACGCCTTTATAATATTCAAGTACTTGATGGGCGCTTAAGTTAACATAAAATGTGACTGTTACCATATTATCAATCTCTAACAAAAAATAGTTTATTTTTCTAATTATATTGTGGCTAATAATCTAAATTAAAAGCCTAAAATTTAAATATTTATTAAAATAATTATTTTTTAGCTATAACTGATGCTACTTCCTTTGCAAAGTAGGTAATAATAGCATCTGCTCCTGCACGATGCATAGCAATTAAAGATTCAAGCATACATTTGTTATGATCTATGTATCCATTCATAGATGCTGATTTTATCATTGAGTATTCGCCACTAACCTGATATACCACCGTAGGTATTTTAAATTGTTGCTTAACTCGATAGACAATATCTAAATATGGCATGCCTGGTTTAATCATAACCATATCGGCACCCTCAGATATATCTATCGCTACCTCTTGTAAAGCTTCATCACTATTAGCAGGATCCATCTGAAAACTAAGTTTATCTGCTTTACCGAGGTTCTTGGCTGATCCTACTGCATCTCTAAAAGGTCCATAAAAGCTCGATGCATATTTTGCCGCATAAGCAAGTATAGATGTATTAACCGCACCTATAGATTCTAACATGTTTCTTATAAGACCTATTCTACCATCCATCATATCAGAAGGTGCTATAATATCGGCACCGGCATTAGCATGTGTCTTAGCTTGCTTTATTAAGGTTTCAACAGTTGTGTCGTTAACTACATAGCCCTGTTCGTTTATAATTCCATCTAGACCATGTGATGTGTATGGATCAAGCGCTACATCAGTTATAACCCCCATTTCTGGAAATTTATTTTTTATTGATCTAACAACATTAGGTATTAAACCATTTTCATTATAGGCCTCTTTGGCATCAAGGCTTTTTTGCTCTTGATCGATTACTGGAAATAAAGCTATTGATTGAATACCTAAATTTAGCAATTCTTCTATTTCTTGCAATAACAAATCTAAACTTAATCGATTAATTCCAGGCATAGCGTTAACGGCTACTTTGCGTTTACTGCCTGGTAGTACAAAAATAGGGTAAATTAATTTTTTAATGCACAGCGTATTTTCTCTGATTAAATCACGAGAAAACTGTTTACTACGCATTCTTCTTAATCTAGTATTAGGAAATTTTCTATTAATCATAAACAGTAAAATTAAATAGTATGACAAGTTTTAGGAAAGTATTTCAAATACTATACAGATGGTAGATGAAAATGCAAGATTTCAAAGCTAAATAAAAATATACTATTTTAAATAAAAGGTGTATATTTAAATATACCGATTTAACTTAAAATAATACTAAAGGTTACTCATAATGATAACAAATAACTATAATTCGCTACCTCCTATTAATCCAGACAACCAAAATAATAATTCTTTTATTGATCATTTAAATATTGTAATAAATAGACTTATCGCTACTGGGATACTTCCTAGAGAAACAACTAGTGACACAAACCTAGATGCAGTCTCAGATGTATCTAGTACAATTCATACACGTATTCCATCACCTACTTACTCTGCTGAATCAGAAAGCACTGATAACGAATTTGATGAAGACGACGATGATTATGTGTTCGACGAAAATCATGACGCTTATGAAGCTAGCGAAAACCAGGTAGATTATGAAGGTAATTTAGAACAATATAGTAACAACTCAACTATTACTATTACAGATTCAGAAGATAGCTACACAGATAGTATATCTGAAAGAAGCTATTGTGGCACTCCCGAAGGCTATCAAAGTTGGAGTGGCAGTGAAAGCGGATATGAATATCATCATAGCTATGATAATAAATCTTAGCAAAAAGAAGATTATTAACAGGTTTTACCAATAGTTTCCTGTTCTTTTTTGGTAAAGCTTAGTATTTGCATTAAAAAAATTCAAAAAGACTAATCCTCATCTTTTAAAGTAATTATTTTCTCCTCATGCTATTCCTCGCTATACTGAATATTATTGCCTTTTTTAAGATGCTATTTAGTAAAAAAATTGCTAACTTAGCATTAATATCTGTTTGATAAGAGTATTATTAATTATGTGCTTTTATTGTTGTTTAATTTAAAACACAAACTAAAATATTATTATAATTATGTTAATTAACCTACCATAGTCTACTATAATTATTAAATAAATATTATTTTATTTATGTCTTTATAAATTTTAATTTCTTATAAAACCTATCTTTAATCAAAAAATCATATGCACATTCTTTATAGGTAAATCATGCAAATAAATTTTTTTACCATTATTAGTAAAATTTTTTATACCATTATTTTTATTTATATATTTATAATAGATAGAACGTATAATTATGTATATGGGCAGGGTTATGAGCAAAATGGGCAGGATTTTAC
>CAKNAD010000360.1 GCA_929200515.1 Candidatus Gorgonimonas leptogorgiae
TGCGTTAGTATTTCTTGATTTAGTCGACACTAAACCTGCGAAACACTGCCTTGGGTCAAAACTTATAATCACTTGCTGAAAACTCGCACTTCCAAATTATAGTTAGCCACAAATACTAATAAAATATTAAGCGATTAGCACAAACTTAAATAAGCATTGCAATGCGATAAATTAATTACCATAGGATAACACATAGTGCTAATTATAACAATTAAAACAAAAATATACTAAAAAAATTTAGTTGATAAGGATTTTTGCTAACTTATGGTATAAGATTAGAGGAAACTCAAGAATTTTATATACACATGCATCTATTATATACACATGCATCTATTATATACACATGCATCTATATAGTAGATTAAGTCTGACTCTCTTATTGCATTTAAGGCTTTATACCAGAAATACAGTAAGAATACAAGTTTTATTTGTTATTATAATATCGATAGCTGATAAAAATTAGCTACATTCTAATTTTATACGCGTAGCAGTTCAAGCTATAATAGCAAATCGTTTATTGTTGATATTTGTGCCATAATCATGTATAATAGAACTTAATTTAAGGATATTAGTAAACATATTATACGAGGCCGATGGCTATGGAAATCAATGATAACAGTACATCTATAAACCAAACATATGGCAATGAAGAAAGATTATTAGAGCAAAATAGCACAGACTCAGAGCCAAAAATCTTTGCCTCACGTAATGTCAATCTTTTAAATAATAACAGCATATTTATAAAATTAGCAGATACCGATGGAAACATAATTAATCCCGATAAAAACAATGAAATTCAAATATGTAACGCTATAACAACAGCTACAACACAGTCTAAATTAGCATTAGATAATAAATCGAAGAAAGCTAACAAATGGCTTACTATATCGCTCTTTGCACCTGTAATTGGATTAATAACTTTAGGGGCTGGTATATTATCTGGACTTTGTGGTACTTTGGGACCTGTGGTAACAATAGGCGGACCTTATATATTTACTCCATTCATGAATACAGTGCTATTAATAATGATCGCATGTGTTACTTGTGCTATTGCCATAGGAATCTTTTATCTTTATTCTAAAGATAAACACACAAATGTTCTAGCAGATTTTAATAATGAAAAGCTAAACTTTGAATCTACTATTAAATTAACATATATTGTAAGCGATATTTTTGAATTTTGTGATTATGCAGATGATACTGACGAAAAACAATATAGAGCTGGATTATTCAATCAAAATATAGTTACGACATTACGAAATAAAGAAACACTTCAAGAAATGAACTCTTTTTTAAGCCTTTATAACATAATAGAAAAAAAAGCTTACTACATTAATAGCAAAATTGCTAAAATATCTAAGGACAACCCCCTATGTCAGCAACAGTATGAATATATTAAAATGCAAGGCTTGCAAAAAATCAGCGAATATAGCATAAAATTAGAAAATAGTAGCAAAAAATTATTTGGTCTAATATTTTCTAATCTTTCAAACAACTTAGATCAGACAGATATAAAATCTATTAAACAACTTCAATACGATTATATTGAACAAAAATTAAAAGATCCATCCAAAACACATAAGCTGTTTAGGACTCCTTTGCTAGGAGTAACAGCGTCTAAAAACACCACTAAAAATAATTTAGAAAACATACAAAAAGATGCACAAAACATTGTTATGCAAGCCATTATGAATGGAGCTAAAAATAACTTTTAGGATCATGCTACTACTTAAAGTAAAAGGCTATTAAAAAGGTCTATTTCATCGTTAAAACACTTTGAAATGCACTTACATTCGGGCAGTATTTTTCCCTGAATTAAACTATTTTACTTATCCCTGAAACCTAGCATTTTTCATCTGCCACCTGTATAAATTGGTTTCTGCCTTCTATATACATATTTTCCTACTACAATACTTTTTAAAATATACTATAATAGGATTGTTATAATCTATTTATAATAAAAGAGGCATTCTAAAATAATAAATTTATGTATATACAAGCGACAACTAGAAATGCGAGTTTTTAGCAAGTGATTATAAGTTTCTAGCCAAGGCAGTGTTTCGCAGGTTTAGTGTCGACTAAATCAAGAAGTACTAACGCAGGATTAAAAGCTAGAAACCTTGCCCTCTGGGGCTATTAAAAATGTCTACTTCATCGTTAAAACACTTTACAATGCACTTGCATTCGTGCAGTATTTTAACTTGAAACCAACCATTTTACTTAGCCCTAAAACCTAGCATTTTCATCTTCTACCTGTATATATTCTAGCCTCAGATAATATATTTAAATTTACAAACAAACTATTTCTTACGGTATTTCAAGCAATAGTTGTATTGTTGAATTATTTAAGGATACTCTGAAAAACTTCTACTTATTTTATTAAAAAAGTTGAATTTAGCAAAAAACAATTAATAAATAGCTAAAATTTATCCTTTAAAACCAATTTTTATTAAAATAGTTAGCAAACATCTATTTTTCAGCAGTTCCTTAAAAAATATCAATCTTCTTATAGGATGAGAAATTATGACTAAGTCTGTTAAAGGTAATAGTGGGGGTTCACAAAACATCCAAAATCAATATAATAA
>CAKNAD010000361.1 GCA_929200515.1 Candidatus Gorgonimonas leptogorgiae
TCTTTTATATTAAATAATAAAATGTGTGATATAAACCAAAAAGAAGATATATTAAGGACTGCAATTTCTTATAAAAATTATGAAAAATTAATTAATACTAGCTATTTATCTTATGAATCTAAAAAGAAATTATTAGATATCGCAAAACTTTTAGCTAAATACTCGTAATGCCTTAAGGTTTTATGCACCATCTACGGATAAATACTAATCCCCAAAAAAACAAATGAAACTTTAAGCATTTATTATGGTCTATCTATTATATAGAGTGGTATTTAAATTGATTAAAATACTACTGTTATAACAATATTTTTACCAAGCGGTCATTTTAAATTACAACATATTTATAAGGATAGTAAACATGAAAAAATATTTTAAAAACTTATTTTTGTTATTAACAGTATTAATAACAACTAATATATTAGCATACCAGGCAACAACTAATGAGGGTAAAAAGATACAACAATTTGCTGAGAATTTAAAAAAATTTTCAAAGGATTATAAGCCTTACTTAAGAGTAGATTATCCTTATTTTAGTCATAGTGGTTATGATGACAACCAATACAATTATTTCAAGCATTGTTTAATTAAAGATTATAGTTATGGTGGTAGAGTTGGAACAGGTGCTTATAGTGCTAAAGGCAATGAATTACTGTTCGCTCACGGAAAACCGACTACTCTAATAATAAGTAAAGGTATAAAAGGTGAGCCTTTGCTTGGATATGTATTGGCCGAATTATTTGACATAGCTGCTGCATTAGATGATTTTAAAAATAAATATAGTAATAGTGTTGCTAAGGTTTTTCCTGAAAAAGTTACTGATCCTAAAATTGTTAAGTTTAAACAATATATAGTAGATTTAACGTTTAGTTTAATTAGATATCCTGGAGATCAGGGTATAGTATCTATACTTAAAAATATAGAACCAAATGGTAAAGATGGCGTTTACTTAAATAAAGATTATTCTGCTGCTGCTGTAACAAGAGACCAAGTTATGGCAATAAATAATTTAAATGCTTTGTTGAATAATTTTCACGAGATGCTAGCAACAGAAGAAGAAATTGATGCTTTTTTTAATTATGTGGCTACTTTTATTGATCATGAAGGCTCATCTGATGAATTCGCAATAATTACAACATATGAAGATTTACAACATGTTTTAGCTACTTATAAAAACGAAGTTCAACCGAATATCTCAAAATATCAAGCAGTAACAGATGCTGGAAAAAATGTAGAACAATATGCTAATAACTTACAAAAATTTTTAACTGACTACACCATAGGCTACAACACAGTAAAACAAGACCGTGATAATGGTCAATACAAGTATCCACTAACCCTTAGCCATCCTGCAAAAAGTAGTTCTATTGTAAAAGGGAAACAAGGGCAAGGTACTTATGCTGCTATCGGAGGCGAAGAGTTTACGATATCATATAAAACCCTTCAGCTTTATAAACACAGATATCTTGATACGATTATTAAACAACACGAAGCTACTATATATGGAATAACAGGCCAAGATTTATACGGAGCTAGATTAACTGAATTATATGAACTAGCAGAATTATTAGAAGAAAATAGAAATAATGTTGCCCAAGTATTTGGTAATATTGAGAATACTCCTACCGTTACCGAAATAAAGGACAATTTAATAGATTTTAAATTTAAATATGGAAATAGCAAAGCTGGAAGTTTGACAGATATTCTTAATATAATTGAACCTAACGGTAAATATGAAGTTATACCATATAAAAACTATTCTAAAGAAGCTATAAATGAACAACAGGTTAAGGCAATAAATGATTTAAATGGTGCATTAGAGTCTTTATCTGAACAGTTAAAAAAAGATAAAGACTCTTTACTTTTTCAATATATCGCTGCATTTGTTGACAACGGTGGTACAGCAGATGCTAATGCCATAATAGAAGACAATCAGAATTTAGCTTTACCTAAATTTCACCTGTATCAGCCTTTACCTAGTAAAGACGAACTCATGCAAGCATTAGTAGTAGGCAATAATCAAATATTTGAGCTTCCTAGAGAGCTAACAAGAATTACTAATGATTATGAATTAAGACGTATTTTAGGCAAGCCTTATAGAGAGCATTATACCAGAACAGAAGATTTAAAAAAGATGTATAAACAAGCTAAAAAAAATTATAACAAGAAAGTTCTTGAAAAGTATAATTTAGAAATTTAAAATCAATTAAATATATAAAGGACATTAAGCATATAATGTTTAATGCCTACATAATATGATTTTACTATAAAAGCCCGTTTAGAATCTTTTTTGTTGTTTTTTTTGATATTAGTCTGCTAGAATCAATTTGTTTTTTATATAGGTAAATTAGCATTTTGTAGAGATTCCAAACAGGCTCTAAGAGTTTTAGGCTTTAGTTATAGCTATATTAAAAACCCACTAGATTTTATCTAACTATAAATAGTCCTATTCTTATAGTGTTTTTCTCTTAATGTTCTATATACACTCGGAACTTCAAAATGCGGGGTTTTGTTTCAAAATATAATAGCATAATAACTTTTTAATGAATTTAGACATAGCATTTTGAACTTCCTTATGTGTATACA
>CAKNAD010000362.1 GCA_929200515.1 Candidatus Gorgonimonas leptogorgiae
ACTGAATTTAATAGGGAATTTGAATATGTGTATAGGAAGTTCTTTAAGTTCAAATCCAGCACAATCAAGTGCGATAAGTTCATTTTTAAGTGATGCTAATAACACCACAAAACCAGTAGAAGTACTTACGAATACTGAATCTCAAGTAGTAGCTAGTAAAGATGAAAACAATGTAAATTTTGTTAAACAAGAGGTAAAATATATTGCTTAAACAGTAGCTATTGCTATTCCAGCTAAAGATTATATCCAGCAAGGCTTACAAATAATGGGAAGTAACTCTACTATTAGTAGAGCAATAGTAGATATTAGAACACGTGATTATACAGATGTAAATGGTATAGAAAGCACTATAACTACTGAATTTAATAAATTTAATAATTCTGTAAAAATATTTTTTCCAACGGACATACATATGGTGGTAGCTGCGGCTTACTATAAAAAGAAATATGGAATTAATATTCATATAGTATGTGAGCATAAGGCAAATAAAACCTATGATCTTATGCAACAACTTAATGACGGCGAACAGCTAGGAATTATCGCTAGGATTTCTAGATATTTACCACATGTAACACCATTAATTATTAGCAGAAAAGGCGAAGATATTTTTATTGTTTCTCTCGACAGTGTAGACAAAAACTCTGCGTTTATTTATAGCATAGAAAGAATTTTTAAAGAAAATTTAACTAATTCAGATGATAGAAAAAGTTATCATCTAATACTAGTAGATTCTAAACGTCAAGCTGATGAAGTTTCTTGTAGAAATGATGCACTTTTTATATTAAAAGATGCCCTCAGAAAACCTAATATAGTAAGCTATTTTGAACCTATTAGTGAGAAGATAAGTGCTTATGAGTATCAAACATCAGCAAATAGCAGCGTTATATTGGCAAAATATCAGGCAAAACTTCCTAAATTTTTATTTAAAACCGTGCAGATAAGTACAGTAATAACTAATTTTACTAATGAAAATAAAAGCACTGTATTAAAAATATTAGCAAACGTGGTACCAAAACCTTAAAAACACATTTAGATAAATACAGTCGTACTGTAATAGTGACAAAAATAACAAAACTTATTTATCAAGTTATTACAACAAGTAGCACCGAGCATGAATGGCCAGTAAATGAATACCTGCTTATAAAAGGCTTTATTATATTAGCGAAAGCATTTCGAGAGTTAGATGATGGTAGCGGAAAAATTGATGCAAGCAAGGAAAAACAACTACTAAGCAAGTATTTTTATGCAGACACCTAGCACTTGAAAAATAACCATTATTATAAAGATAATTATTTCAAAGCAAGCACAAATAAGTGCTATAAATTCATTTCTAAGTGATAACAATAAAACCAAAAAACTAGTAGAAATACTTACTAAGACTTCAAGCAACAGTCTATTATAAAAATAAATATGGAATTGATATACATATAATATGCAAAGGGCAGGCAAAAAAAGTCAGTTACTAAGCAAATATTTTTATGCTAATTTTTAACCCTAAATAAAATATTTAATTTGTAAATAATATACCGAAACTTTATATAAATGATATATCAATACAATTAAGGATAAATATGAAGCAAAAATTAATTAAAATTTGTGCCTCAATTATTATATTTGTAGCTATTTTATCTGTTACTAGTTGCACCAATTTAGCACAGCCTAAACATCCTAAAAACCTGAATAGTATTTTTACTGAAAGGCAGTCTTGGTATTATCAAGCTAGGAAATCTAGTAAAAAATGGAATGTGCCTATATCTGCAATGATGGCGATTATGTTTCAAGAATCGAGTTATCGTCATGATGCTCAACCTCCAAGAGATTGGTTTCTATTTATTCCTCTACCTCGTAAGTCCTCAGCTTATGGTTATGCACAAGCTCAAAATGGCACTTGGGATACCTACGTAAAAGAAGCTGGTGGCATATTTTCTAGTAGATCTAATTTTGCTGACTCTATTGATTTTATTGGTTGGTATATGAATAAAACTCGAAAACTTAATAATATTCCAGCAACAAGGGTTGATCTGCATTATTTAAATTACCATGAAGGCTGGGGTGGGTTTCGAAAAGGAGCATACAAAAATAAAAAATGGCTACTAAAAATTTCTGATAAAGTACAAAAATTAGCAGATAACTATCATCAACATTTAGCTACATCCTAATGAAGTTATCGCCTTTTAAGGCGAGTTACCTTTCTTATTAAAAACATTTTATGTGCTTTTACAATAGTATATGGTAAACCAACTATTTTCTGCTATTATCAAATTATGATCTTCTTTTCTTAGTCTATATGAATAACTATTTTTAATTTCAAAGTTAACACAAAAAAATCAGTACAAAGGATAAAAGCTTAACCCCATGTTTGAGTATCTGATAATTCACATTCCTATCAAGTTTAATTTTGTTACGTAGATTACTAAAATAAGCGCCCTAGAGTAAAAGCTGTATACATCTTAATAAATAATATCTACATTAGTAAAAATTGTTATAATTTATATACAAAATAATACGATATATACACGTGGCAGTTGGAAATGCGGGTTTTCAGCAAGTGATTATAAGTTTTTAGCCAAGGCAGTGT
>CAKNAD010000363.1 GCA_929200515.1 Candidatus Gorgonimonas leptogorgiae
GCCTTATATCCCCGCCCTAAAGGGCGAGGCTTTACGGCACTACTAGGTAAAAAAACTTATGGCTATTAAGAGGTTTATCACCTATTAAAAACCTAAGTAAAAACCTGGTTATAGTTTTATATGCTGTAAAATTATCTGGGTCATCTACAGTTTTTAAAGCTAGTTGTTTCCAAATATAGCCTTGAAAAGCTTGAGAGATATATTGAGGTTCATATTGCTGATTTAAATCTTCTATAGCAAGTATTCCTATTTCGTTAACTAATACATAAGAGTTGTTATCTTGTAAGCTAATATCATTAAAGGCGTGTCTAGCTAAATTTGGCAAGTATCCAGAAATATCAAGTAAATTAAGTTCAAATTCTCGCAAAATTGGCTGTATTGTTGATTTTTTGCTAAATTCTAATTTTTTAAGAGCATCGGTATAAATTGCTGTAATACCTTCTAAGACTTGCCCATTAATAGTAGACCTGAGTATTAATTCATTTAAATAAAAACCACAGAAAAGCGTAATACCTCGCAGATTATACTGACTTATGGGTTCAATTGATGCGAATTTTTTTAAATTTGATTTTCCAAATAGTTTACCATGTAAACAAATAAAAGGATTTAAATAGCTATGAAATTTAGATTTTTTAGCACCTTTTATTATTGCTGATACTCGTTGGTCTGTATCTGTTATTAATTCCACTATAATTGATGTTTCTTGGAATGGTCTTTTAGAAATTAACCAATATTTATTTACGCTAGTTGTTATTGCCATATTGTACAAAATTGATTAATATTTATAGAAATGACCTAATTTACATGCTTTTGTAGCTAAGTAGTTTTCATTGTGAGGGTTTCTTTCTGTTTGTATAGGAATTCTATCTATTATTTCTATTCCTAACCTTGTTAAAGCATTTAGTTTTGCTGGATTATTTGTCATCAGCTTAATTTGTTTAATATCAAAATATGATAAAATATCTAAACAGATATCATAGCAACGTTGATCTGGCTCAAAACCTAACTCCTCATTAGCTTGCACTGTATCTAAGCCAGTGTCTTGTAGTTTATATGCCTTAATTTTATTTGACAACCCTATACCTCTGCCTTCTTGTCGTAAATAAACCAATAAACCTGATTTATTCTTGGCGATAGACTCCATAGCTATTTGCAATTGTTCGCCACAGTCGCAACGCTGGCTAAAGAAAGCATCGCCAGTTATGCACTCTGAATGGATTCTTGTCATTACTGGTTGTTGATTTTTTATATCTCCCATAGAAAGGCATATGTGTTCTTTTCCAGTACTTTGTTCTTTAAAACAGTGTATATTAAATGTTCCAAATTTAGTTGGCAATTTTGATCCTGTAATATATTTTATTGACACTTAAAACTCCTTATATAAATTTATATTCGATTATATTAATGTATTTTATCGTAAAAATTGTATTGTTAACAAATTAAATGTGTATCTTCATCTACAAAATCTGTATAATTATTAAAATTCATTTGCAATAATTAACCTGTTTAAGAACATCTTATGACCAAACAAGCTAAATTTATTTTTATAATAATTTGCACCTCATTATTTATTAGTAGCTGTGGAAATAAAAAAGAGTTGCATTATCCACAAGTAAAAACAACTGTAGCTAGCCCTCCCTATAATACTTTAAAACCACATGACAAATGATTATTCTTTATACACATAATATATAAAAACTCAGAATTTCAGGGCTAGATAAAAAGATGTATACACACTTAAAATAATTTATTAACAATACAAATTTAAGTGAACTAATTAAAAATAAAAATATCTATACATGTGGAAGTTGGGAGTGCTATGTCTAAATCAACTAAAAAAGTAAATCTGAAATTTATAAAAATATAAGGAATATCTATTTATGCTGAATATGTTTAGTGGCATTTCAGGCTTGTTTGAAAACAAATATACTGATAATAATACAGCTTGTACTATTAATGAAACAAGCAACTCTATTGATGCTTCTCAAAATAATACTAATAATGCAAACCCTTTAATCTTTAAAAAAGTTACTAAATTAGAGGTAGAACCTTTAAACAAGTTACCAATTGATAATAACTTATCTAAAGTTAAATCATTAATAGAAAATGAATGTATAAAAAAAATAGGCGATTACTTGTTTAAGAATAATTTAAAATATTTTCTCATGTATGCCATAAAGCATAATATAAAAGAAAATGACTTTAAACAAAATTACCAAGCTGCCTACTTTGAGTATATGAAGTGTATCGATCTAGATAATAGCCCAATGATGGAGCCAGTAAATTATTTAGTGTTAGCTATTGAATTAAATATAGATCTACAATCAATAAGAACTCTATTAATAAATGGAGAAAAACCTAATAGAAATTCAAAAACATTTGATGCAACCCCTTTAATCCAAGCTATAGAAAAATCTGATGCACAATTAGTAAAATTATTATTAGATTTTAAAGCGAATCCTGAGTTAATTGGATCGACTACTAAACCTTATACACCATTAAAAACCGCTTTATATAAGCCCGAAATATTTCAATTATTATTAGAAAATGGTGTCGATCGTTTATATACACGTGGCA
>CAKNAD010000364.1 GCA_929200515.1 Candidatus Gorgonimonas leptogorgiae
ATACCAAGATAATGCTTTGCCGTTAGCAGGAGATTCTTGATTTAAAATAGTTTTATCAAAGGTAATAATTTGAATTATACGTTTAACTAGTAAATCTAAACCTTCTGTCGGTAACCACTTAGTACCAAAACAAATAGTGCCAGACTCATAAACATTAGGATGATATATAGCTGTAGTGATTTTTGCTTGTGGTTCTTGAAATGGGTATGAACCCGATAGTCGTATCTCAACAATAGTTTTTTGCTGAAATTTATTAGGGTAATCATTTGAGCTAGCAGTTGTATAATATAAATTAAGTGTAATAAAATTAACTGGATTACCTGAAGTCTTTATTATTTCAAGTTTACCGTTGGAAGATTTTACTAGCTCATTTATTTTAATTAAATCTTGCTTTATACGTTCAGGAGATATACTCATTTTTACCCAGCCACCAGTACAGGTTGAATTTCTAATATATTACCATCTACTACGGCACTATCTTTTAAGCTTGCATTTGGAGCAATAGTTGTTCCTGATGTTGTATTTACAATGCTATAATCAGTATCCGTTGGTAACGACCAGTTCTCAACAGCACTTTGAATTATATCTGCACCTGTTTGTTGCAAATCAATACTAAGCTCAGCTTTGCGAGTTTTATCAGCTGTTCTGATAATAATATTTATATTTGACATTTAGTTTACTCCAGTTCAATAATGGTGGTTTGCTGTTTATTTTCAAGACGTAAAAATTTGACAGGTATTTTTTTTCCTGCGTAGTTATTGATTAGCTCATGAGTTGTAAAGCTATCTTGAATAACTACATCTACGCTATCATGATTACATTGTTTACAGGTGGTTAGCGATGCATCAAAATCATCTGCTTTTTTAAATACCACAGTACAATCATTTGTATTTGGGTTACATTTTACACAACGATAAGATACTAAAATTGGATCACTAGTATTAACCTCAGCTTTAGCATTATCAGAAAAATTAAATTTACTAGTTATGTTTGCAGAACTCTTAGTAATAAAAATATGTTTTTTAGTTGTATGACATCCAATGCAACAATTATTTTGCTCAAAATTGCTGATACTTGAAACTCCAGTAGCACTATTTATTAAAATGCTCTCTGCTTTAGTAAATTCATTGCCATTAATTAATGCTAGCGCCTTAGATGTTGCCATAGCAGCGGCTAGGCTAGAAGTAATAATAGTTGTTGGTATTTTCTTTTCGGTAACAGCTATTTTTTTTAACCAACCGCAAGAGTATCTAGCTTGCATACGCTCATAAACAGTATTCGGTAAATTACATTGATAACAGGCTACCTGCTTATTATTAGCAAAAGGAAAAACTTCTACTTGGGTAAATTTGCTATCTATACCAGTATTAATTAAGTTGGTTCTGGTAAGAGTGCAAATTTGGTTTAACTTGATGCGGGCTTCAAAATTATCAACACAACATAAAATACAATTATAATTTTGTGCTTTATCTAAGGGTAATAAATCCCAGAAATCACCGGCAAAATAATTTACCTTAATATTAGGGTCTAGTTTTTGAATACGCATTGCTGCAACTTCGGCTTTATTTTTGCCTACATCATGCTCTCGAAATAATACGCTACGGGTAAGATTATGAATTTCAATAGTATCAAAATCATACAAATCAATACTGCCAACTCCAAGTAAAGCTAAATTTTTAGCTACTTCATTGCCAACAGCACCGCAACCTATTATTGCTACCTTAGCAGTTTGCACTAAGTCCTGAGCAAACCAATCTATTAGTGAATGGCGTTGATACCTCTCAAACGTCATTTTTTAACTCCTTTTTTATTTGCTCCATAGCTTCATTAAATAATTTTGCAATTTCTAGGCAATGCGCTTGCATAAAAACATCAGTTCTATCAGGATGATATGCACGCATTTTTTTACGATAAGCTTGCTTAACTTCTGCTAAAGATGCTCCTCGGGTTACTCCTAGCCTTTCGTATGGATTTTGCCGTTTTATTTTAGCAAGTAAATTTTTATAACTAAGATCAATATCTCGCCACTGCATTAACTAAAACCTAATATCATTGATTTTTCGGAGATGATAATTTGATAACCAAATTCCCCATATTCAAGTAATCCACGAACTATAACTGTTTTTCCTATAATACTTGTGATATATCTCATTTCATTATCTCTCTTAATAGAGTTTTTCCATAATAAAACAAGTTCGGAATCACCCATAAACACTGCACTGTAATCAGCAGAAATACGTTTTAATTTACGAACAAATCCTTTAAAAGTAACGACTTTGCCGTTTTTATTATTTTTTGAATTAGCAGTAGATGGTATATAATCTTTTCCAGTAGATTTTTTATTAACTACAACTTTGATAATTGTTGTTGCTTGACAAGCAACACATTTTGAATTATTTTCATCATCTAATATATGTACACTTGCAGTGTGATAATATGCTTTACAAGTTTGGCATTGGTGTAATCCAAGACTTTTGTCAAGAGGTGCTCCAGTAAAAGCATCATGTAATCCTTTTAAATCTATCTCAGCAGAGCTATGTTTATTACTAATTTGCTTATCAGCTGGCGACTCTATAT
>CAKNAD010000365.1 GCA_929200515.1 Candidatus Gorgonimonas leptogorgiae
TTAGATCCAATATTAACGTTGTTACTTGTCATTTTAATACCTTTGTTTATTTTTTTATTTAATTAAATCACATTCTTTGATAAAACATTAAAATTCTTCATATGTAATGTATTATATATTAAAGATACGTATTTTAGCTTGCAGTCTATACTTTTTTGTAAATTTAATCCTAGTTTTTAAACTGCAATATATAAGTTCTCATTTTTTTAATAGTATAGCTTATTTTATGTTTTTGGTAAATGATTTTAAGTGCGTAATTTTAGTTAATAGTTTTTATACTATGATTGCACAAATTTATTTACTCACGAGGTGTATCTGTTTTATAAAAAACATGCTAACTAATGTAAAAATTGACTATATTGTATACTGTTACACCTTTATTTTCTTATGAGATAAAACTATGCAAGTATCATTTTATTTATTAGGAATAGCTCTGCAAGGCTTATCAATGTTTAGCATACTTCCTCTGATTTTAAATATGTTAAAAAAATCTCAGGGTAATATTCCATTTTTAACATTTGCAATCGTATCTTACACTACTGGTTTTTCTTTATCTTTTTTTTTAAAGCCTAAAATTATATCTATGCAGTATAAACAAGTATTCTTTTTTACTAGCTTGTTGTGGATAACCATACCTTTATTTGCTGCTATTCCACTTTGGATAGAGCTAGATATTAACTATACCGATGCTTTCTTTGAAACTGTTTCTGCAATTACTACAACTGGAGCTACAGTTCTTGCCAAGCTATCAATCATAGAGCCAGAAATTTTATTATGGCGCTCATTATTACAGTGGATTGGTGGCATAGGTTTTATAGCTTTTACTATAGCTATACTACCTTTTTTTCATATGAAAAGCATATTATTATTCCAAAGCGAATCTACAGGCTGGCCAATGAAAGTAACATCAGACTTTAGAGATTTATTTAAAAACATACTTATTTTTTATGCAGGGCTAACAATATTGTGTTGTTGTTGTTATTTTATTGCTGGCATGACTTTTTTTGAGGCTATTAATCATGCTTTAACAACAGTTTCAACAGGTGGGTATTCAGTATTCGATAACTCTTTAGGCTATTATGACAATTATTATATCTATTGGATAGCTATACTATTCATGATTTTATCAAGCATGACCTTCATTACATTAGCTAAATGTATTGACAAAAAGAAATTAAATATTTTAGTAGCAGATTCACAGATTAACTTTTTTGTAGCTTTTTTGATGCTATTTTGGTTAATAGTTAGTATTTATTTGATATTCACTCGTGACTATCAGTGGTTTGATGCCTTAACAGCAAGTGCATTTAATATAACTTCAATAGTAACAACAACGGGATATGTCTCCGAAGACTATGCATCTTGGGGTAATTTTGCTATCGCTATATTCTGTTTATTACTTATTGTGGGTGGCTGTTCCGGATCTACTGCTGGTGGCATAAAAATGTTTAGAATTCAGATATTCTTCACTACATTTTTAAATCACCTAAAAAAAACTTTACAACCGTATTCTGTAAATTTGTTAACTTACAATAATAAAGAAATTAATTCTAATATTATGCTTTCATTAATTGGCTTTGCTTTTGCTTTTATTGCTTGTATTTTTGTTATATCTTTATTATTGTGTTTAGACGGCATGAGTTTACTATCTAGTTTTAGTAGTTCTGCTTCTGCTGTAGCTAATGTTGGGCCAGGATTAGGCGAAATAGTTGGACCTAGTAGTAATTTTGCTAGTTTATCAACTTTTTCAAAATGGATATTATCCTTTGGTATGCTATTAGGTAGATTAGAAATTACAACATTAGTAATAGTTTGTATGCCTTATTTATGGACAAAATAAAGCATTAAAAATATATAAGTTGCAGATATATACACGTGGAAGTTGAAGATGCAGGTTTTCAGCAAGTAATTATAAGTTTATTTAATGTTAGGGCAACCGCTGAGTTGCATAAAAGTGCTTACTATATTTCTAGCAATGAAATGTTAGAAATGGTTATAACATTTTAACATAAATTTTAATTTGTATTTGCTTCTATATTTTTAGGATCTTTCTGAATATGAGATTGTAATCTTAAAATTTATTATGTGCTTATTCAACTCTGGTGCTTCAAAAAAACTGCCCGAAATATTGATATCTTATAAAATAGCTTTATACCTGTTATAAAACCCACTAGATTTATCCCTAGTGCTTAGTCTCGCCAAAAATTTATATTTCATTGAAATTGGGTTAAATATAAAGGCAAAATAATTAAACTTTTACTAAAAAAGTAACTATTTTTCAATATTTTGCTATTATTTTTAGGCTTTGTTGAATAAGAAAAATAAACACTTGATATATAGCAAAAACATGGTATATTTGTGTCAAATTTTAGCTTTTCATCTAAAAAATAAGCTTTTCTAGTTTTTTTGTTAAAAAAGCTATATATGTTAACACAAATCTCAATAAAAAAACCTTATTCAACAAAGCCTTTCCCATCTAAAAAATAAGCTTTTTTAGTGTTTTTTTGTTAAAAAACTATATGCTTTAGCACAAATTTCAATAAAAAA
>CAKNAD010000366.1 GCA_929200515.1 Candidatus Gorgonimonas leptogorgiae
CAGAAAATTGTCAATAAAAGTCTCTTGAAGTAGCGTACTTATCAGAAACGTCTTTCTCTAAAGCATATTGAAAATCACTGTTGTTTTCTGCTAATTCTAGTGCTAGTTCTAATAGTTCTTTATCATCATCTATATTTTGGGATGCAGGAGCAGACTGAGAATATCCACTTTCTGAAGGATTCAGCATAGCTTTTTTTGCATTAGATTCTTCATAATATCTATCAAAGAAATAAGAACGTTTGCTGTTTGAATCCATGCTATTTGTAGTTGTGTTAATAGCATTGGTGTTATCTTGTATTTTACCTGTATCAGGTTTATCTATTTTAGACGACTCGTTACTAGTTGTCATAATAGGTACTAGAGCACCATCTTCCGACGTGTATTTGGGCTTATGCGTCCTATAACAGTGTTTTCGTAAAGATCCTCTATTACGGAAAAATTTTCCACACATACGACAACTAGATGATTTCCTTATTTCTGATTTTTCAATAGCTATTATATATCTACCTGTAACAACTATTTTTATATCATGTTTAAGTTGACAATGATAGTACAAACCATTTGCATTTTTATAACTGAGCTCGCATCTTTTTATTATGCACTCATACCTGTCGTCAACTATAGCTATCTTATATTTACCACCATAATTGTTATCACCTATATAGTTTTCGAAAGCGTTTATTACTTCATCTTTAAGGATATATTGTAAATCATTATCAGCTATTGAAGCACTAGACTCCCCTATTATACCTGCCGCTTTTACGCAGTCATTACTTATACTGACAGATTCTGGTAAATTTTTTATGCTCCCTGCATCTTCACTACTCATATCGAAAGCGCCTATTTTCCTTTGTTTTAACTCAATATTTAATATAAATTCGCCTCTAACACTAAATGATATACCATGTTTACGTAGACAATGATGTTGCAACTGGTTGATATCTTTAAGATTGGCTTTGCATATTTTTAATATGCACCACACCTTGCCTTCAGCAGATGTCTCTACCTTATATTTACGAGAAAAAATTTTATTACCTGTAGCGTTATCAAAAGCTGTTTTTACTTCATCTTTAAGGAAAAATTGTAATGGCTTATTAACTATTGAGAGGCCATACGCTCCTATTGTAGCTACTGCTTCCATGCTTTGCTCCGTTAATTAAATATTATCTATAAAGTTAGCAAATGTACCACAATTCATATTTAAAAGCTATCCTTAAGCTGTTTTTGATAGCGATTAAATCATACCACTAACAAATATTTTAGCTAATAGTATTTCAGTCAATATTAGCAGTTATTACTTGATTAGGTAATGTATAATGTACAGTAGATGCTGGAGTTGTTACGCTTTCGAATAACTAATTATCTTTTTCTATAATTTTTGAATTAACTGTTTTAATTACCAGCTAGAGCGTCATTCGTATAATTATCGCCCTAGGAAAAGGAAGTAAAGTTGTCATCACATCACTTATACTTTTTTAGATGTAACAGTAAATTGTCAATAAAAGTCTCTTGAAGTAGCGTACTTATCAGAAACGTCTTTCTCTAAAGCATATTGAAAATCACTGTTGTTTTCTGCTAATTCTAGTGCTAGTTCTAATAGTTCTTTATCATCATCTATATTTTGGGATGTAGCAGAAAGCTGAAAATCAGTATTTATTGAATCGATGTTACCTGCAGTTGGGGTAACAAAACTATCATCAGCTGTAATGCTCTCCAAAAAGTTATCGCCAAATGTTGAATCTTCTTCGCAACTATTACTTATACTGCTAAGTGTATCCGAAGACTGAGGATGTCCACTTTCTGAAGGATTCAACATAGCTTTTTTTGCATTAGATGCTTCGTTATATCCATCAAGGGAATGAGAACGTTTTCTGTTTGAATCCATGTTATTTGTAGTTGTGTTAGTAGCATTGGTGTTATCTTGGCTTTTAGGGGTGCTTTCCTTTATATTTATAGCTTGTATATTATTTGTAAAACTATATATTTCTTTTTCCCCCGTAATCTTATTTGTAGTAGATGTTAGAACTCCATTACTAAATGTACTTTTTAACCAATGAGATTTGTCAAGGTGACCTCGTAAGGAATTACCATCTTTGAATAAATATTTACATTTAGGACAGTTAACTTGTGGTTTGGGGGGAAGAACAGCTATAATTTCATAATATTCTCCATTAAAACGTGCTTTTTTCCTATGTATGTTATCAAGATGGTTTATAACAGCAGTTATATTTTTACAAACAACTCCGCATTCTATGCACCTAAACTTCGATATATTTTTGCTTTGGTTATTATTACTAGAAGTGTTTATTGGTAATTTCTTCCCATCTTTAGTTATCTGCATTTCATGGATATTTTTAGTGTTTACTGCCGTTTTAAGGGAAATAGAAATTGTTGAAGGGCTAGAAATCCCTGTTGCACCTACTGCTTCCATGCTTTGCTCCGTTTATTAAATCCTGATCATTAAATTCACAATTATACCATAGTTAATCTATATATACACGTGGCAGTTGGAAATGCGGGTTTTCAGCAAGTGATTATAAGTT
>CAKNAD010000367.1 GCA_929200515.1 Candidatus Gorgonimonas leptogorgiae
CGGTGTCGCATTCTCTCTTTTTGAGGCGAAAAATATGCTTTTTACACATGTACTTTGGGCAGATCGAATTTTATTTAAATTAGTTCTGTAGGTATTTCCCCAGCTCATTAGTCCGTAATTAAGATAGGGGTATATTAATGTGTAATAGAGTTGGTTAAGCATCCTTAAATCAACGTAGTACCTCAGTTTATTAAGGACTCCAGTGTTTTTAGCAATTTTTGATTTAACATGTTTAATTTGCTGTGTCCATTTAAAATTATTACTTCTCCTCAATATGTCTAATATTTATATGACGTGTTTTTTTATTTGAAGATTTATTATAAAAAGATTAGTCTTTTTATAATTAATTGAAAGTTTGTTGATTATACAATACTGCAGAATGTGATTGAATTCTTCATTCATTACCCGCTCAATTTCATCGATAGATGGACTAGAATAAAAAATATTGGTATCGTCAGCAAATATCCTAAAGGAAAGTTTTTTTGAACAATTTGGTATGTCATTTATATAGAGTATGAACAGCAACGGACCCAAAGTTGACCCCTGAGGTATTCCACATGTTATTTTCAATAAATCAGACTCGACGTTACCTATTTTGACATATTGAAATCGATTAGTAAGATAATCACTAAACCAAGCCAGTTGTATTCCGCGTATGCCAGATTTATATAGTTTAGATAATAAAATTTGGTGATTTACGGTATCAAAGGCTTTAGAGAAATCCAAAAATAATCCACATGTTGTTTCATTGTTGTCAATTGATGTTTTAATATTATCACTGATTTCTAATATTGCCTGTTCAGTAGAATAGCCTTTCCTAAATCCAAATTGATACTCATATATTACTTTCTTTTTACTTAGGAATAGTTCTAATTGATCATAAACTAATCGTTCCAATACTTTTGCAAATGGGGATAATGTTGATATAGGTCGATAGTTATTCGGATTCGTTGCCTTTTCACTTTTAAAAATTGGTGTAACTCTAGATATTTTTAAAATATCAGGGACAATGCCAGTGTTAATAGATTCATTATATATCATAGTAAAAAGAGGCGACAGGATGGGAGATGCCATTGTAATTAAAGTGTTCGGTAAACTGATAGAGGCCTTATTTTTATCTAGCGCATTGAAGAGACACTGCACCTGGTATTCGGATACATTTGACATAATAAAACTAGACACTGGCGAATTGTGTATATATTTACATGGATCTTCATTTGAAGTTCCTAATGAGTTGGCTAATTTTGGTCCTACAGTAACAAAATGTTGATTAAGTTGATTTGCAATATCTTTTTTTTTCGTATAAGAGTAATTATTCCTGATAATTTGGGTTGGATACTGTATGCCATTTGATTTGTGTTTTATTAACGTTCCTATAATTTTCCATGTAGCTTTCATATTATTTTTACATTTGGTAAATTGTGTATTATAATAATTTCTTTTATTTATTGATTTTATCTTATTTAATTTATTGGAATATATTTTATATTGTTTAATTTTATTACTATCATTGCTAAAGAAATGGGTATAATACATTTTCTGTTTGGTCTTTATTGACTTTAGAATGCCATTAGTTATCCACGGTTTAGTAAATTGTTTTAATTTGCTATGTGGTACTTCTTTAACTGGCATGTGTTTATTCGATATTTCCTCTATAGTTTTTATAATATCATTTGTCGTTCGGTTTATGTTGTTATTTAAATTATTTAATTTGGTATTCCAGTCAACATAATTTAAGTCTTGTAAATAATCGTCTTTATTAAACAACTTATAGTCTCTATAAAACATTTTATCTTTCTGTTTTTTACAAGTAATATTAACAATACAAAATACCGGCAGATGATCAGAAATATCGAAAAGAGCAATACCAGACAAAATTTGATGGTAGGCATGTTTGTATAAATATGATCAATTAATGTTTTTGAGTGATCTGTTATCCGAGTAGGCTTAGTAATTAGAGGGAAAAAATTATTAGCATACAACATATCTAGATACCTTTCAGTAGGTTGATGTGTTGTAAATTGAAAAAAATCAATATTAAAATTACCTAGTAAGATCACCTGATATTTACATTGATTAAGATGCTGCAGCAACTCATCGAGCTGTTCTGCAAATTTGTCTACATTACTTTTCGGGTGTCGGTAAATACAGCCTATAATTGTATTCTTACTCCCACTGCGTTCAGATTGAATTTCTATCCAGCAAGATTCCACAAGTTCGATTGAAAGTTTAATATCAGGTCTATTAATAGTTTTTAGATTTTGACTTACGTAAATACCAGCCCCACCAGCTGCAGTCAATGAATCAGCATGATAAAAGTTATATCCAGAAATATCAACATTACTAACAGTGTTTTCATTCAACTTAGTTTCAGTAACAGCCAAAACGTCAGGTTTTGATGACAAAGTATAAATCATATCATTAAGCAAAGTTAAATTTTTTGGCAGGCTTCTTATATTACAGTGAAAAATCGAGAAAGCTTTAGATCCAGCATTTTTAGTAGCTCTATTAGTCTTATCTAAAGAGTAATATTCTGAA
>CAKNAD010000368.1 GCA_929200515.1 Candidatus Gorgonimonas leptogorgiae
TATGATATAAGTAACTACTAAAAGTGTCTACGTATTAACGGGTAGCGCTATAGCTGAGGCTTCGAGTCTATCTTTATTGATAGCAGTAGCCTATGAAGCTAGAAGCTCCGCCTTTTAAGGCGGAGTAGTTCAGATAGACTTTTTAAGTAGATTAAGCTCGTCTTCTGAAGATATTGGTTTGGTCATTTAATCTTCCATATTTGTATCATCTTCAAATGAATAGCTAGTATCGGGTTCTATAGGAATCAAAGTGGCTTCAGAAAAAGGTAGATATAACAATACATCTGAAAGTATAACAACACATCTATTAAATGCATTAGTTAATAAAGTAGTAGCTGTATAACTGTTTGTAGCGTTATTATCTTTTATATAGTTATATAGTTTTATTGGTATTGGTATTTGTATTGATGTTAGGCTATCGTAAGTTATCTCATTTCCGTTTTTTTGTTTTTCTATCTGCGCTATTGTTTTATCTATTTCCTCAGAAAACCACTTTATTTTCTCTTCACGGGTTCCTTTAACTGATTGAAATTCATCCCAGAGGGCATCGTTATTTGATAATCTTTTCAGATTTATCTGTAAACCAATAAGATAAAACCCTAAATATATTAACGTCTTTTTACAGTCCGTATCTGTATTATTTTCATATAAAAAGTTACTATTGATTTCTGTAGAAAAAGAAGGTAGATATGAAGATACATCTGAAAGTATACAAACACATCTATTGAATGCATTAGTTAATAAAGGAGGAAGTGCATAATTGTTTGTAGTGTTATTATTGCTTGCTGTTGTATCTTTAAAATAATTGGTAATATCCATATAGAGCCCCTAATTAATTTAGTTAAAATTATTAGACTAAATTATAACCATATATGTTCATAAATTTTTTAATTATTTTGCTTGCAAGTTATGATAGATTGCATATTTAGCTTCCGCACCGTAAACCATTGCCCTTTAGGCCGGTGTAGTTCACAATGGTTTTGCTGTTAATTAACGCTGTAATTATAATTATTGTTAGCTGGATATCTTGGTTTGCAAGCGCTTAACAAAACTTTTACCCCATTTCAGAGGGTTGCGTCTATGATGTACTGGTGGTTCACTTCTAGAATCCACCCATGTTAACCTGAGTTCGATGAAAAATAAATTCGGTAAATTTAGATAAAAAACATTGATTGATAAATTTTAAAGTGCCGAAATCATGTATGTTAAGTCTTCAATGTGATCTGGTTGTTTTTTATAATAAGCTGCGTCATCTTGCTTTAATGGCCTTAAAGTAGATTCTAGTGTATCATTTTCTGTATCTGTATCTGTATCTGTATCTGTGTCTGTGTCTATGTCTGTGTCTATGTCTGTACATGTATCTTCTAGTAACCCTTGTATATTATCTTTGTATTCAGGAGGTACCAGACCTTTAAGATATGCCTTTTCTCTATCATAGTGGTGATATATTTGTGCTAATGCATTTGAATGGTTTATAGATTCGAGGTTCTTCTATTTTAATTCTGTACGCTCCTTATTACGCTTCTCTTTCGCATCAGATAGACGCTTTAAGACATAATTAAAACGCATTGAAGGTGTTGATTCGATCGTTCGATCTTCTATATCTGTGTCATATTCAAATGAATAGCTAGTATCGGGTTCTATAGGAATTAAAGTGGCTTCAGAAAAAGGTAGATATGACAATATATCTGAAAATATACCAATACATCTATTAAATGCATTAGTTACTAAAGTAGTAATTGCATAACTGTTTGTAGCGTTATTATTTCTGTTAATATTCATATAAAGTCCCCAATTAATTTGGTTAAAATTATTAGACTAATCATAACCATATATGTTCATAATTTTTAAATTATTTTACTTGCCGAGAAGATCTATCTTCAAATAATTATAAGATTTTATTGGTCTGATTTATTCCCATAGTCTGGAAGTGTAAAAACGTTATCCCATGTAAGAGGTTGGCGATTATGAGGTATTGTCGGAGTTCTCTGATCTAGAGTTTGCTTCTCAAACCACTTTTTTAAGTAGTTAAAGCTATATAGTTTGCCATCACAATAAACTGTGTCCCCTTGCTTTAATTGCTCTAGACTTATATTACAAATTTCTATTTTTTTATTAGCTTTTAGTTGTTTTAGTTTATTTTTATCTAGTTGTTCTAGTCGTTTTAGTTTATTGTAAGTTGTCTTACCTTCTTGTTTTTTTTTTGCTATCTTCTTATATGTTTTAGCTATTTTCTTCCTAATCCGTTCAACTTCTCCTGAACCCATTCGAAAGCTATAACTGATTTCTTCCCAATCTATTGCTATTTGCAAATCTATCTGTAAATAAACAAGTATTCCCTCTAAATATTCTAAAGAGTCTGGTGGAACAACCTCTCTTCTTTCCATAGCTGTATTATTTTCAAGTAAATAGTTACTATTGGTTTCTCTAGAAAAAAAAGGTATATATGAAGATACACCTGAAAGTATATCAATACATCTATTAAATGCATTAGTTACTAAAGTAGTAATTGCATAACTGTTTGT
>CAKNAD010000369.1 GCA_929200515.1 Candidatus Gorgonimonas leptogorgiae
TTATTACCTAAGCCCAATAGATATTGTATCCATAGAAAACACAGTATAAGATCTGAGCAGATGATAACATATATTTTATGAAAATACTAGAAGAATATTCAAATATCTGTAAAATAGCAACAAATTTTTGTTGATGGTGTATATAATTTGTGAGTACTAACTAGAAGATTTTTTATCTTGAGCAAGTTCAAGGATCAATCCATTGGTATAAGGTATTTCCTGCTGTATATCTGTATTATCGAAATGCATAGCTTCTACTGGTGGGATATAACTAGTAATATCATCATACTTTTGTTTAATTTCATCAAAAAATTTTCTTTTTTCCTCACTTAAGCTCTGATTAGTTATATCTAGGAATCCTTGTAAACTCGCTATATTAAATAAAGTATTCCTACATCCTGCTCTGGAGTTGTTGGTTATACTCTTGATGGGTATTAGGTTATGTATAATATCAAGTATATCGTTGCCTAGACTAAGATACCATATAGCAGCCTGAAATTTTTCTGCTGGTATATGTCTTAAACCGTACAATATACTTGATTTTTTTAGATCTTTCCATTTCTCGGGTGTTATATATTTTTGCACAAATGCAGAAAAATCCGTAACTTGAGAGTTTCTACATGGTAACCAATAATAAAACAATAGGACTGGCATTCTCTTTCGTAGTTCCGTAATTGTTTGCATTGTTCTAGTTGCACCTTTGGAAAGACAAGCCCGCCAAAAACTCATAACAGTTGGTACAGGATTTAAAAATTTAAAAAAATCATCGAGATCAAATTTGTCTTCAAGGGGTTTTGTGGATAAAACTGTTATGATTCTCTCATTTAATTTTTCTAGAAACAGGTTGCCTATAGATTGATTTGAAGTTAATGGCTGTTCTAGTATGTGCTTCAACTCATTTATTGACTTAGATACATAATCAGGGAAATTTTTATTCAAATTATATCGATATTTTGTGCTATCAGTTAACTGTATATCGCTTAAAGTAATGGTCTGTTTTGGGTTGCTGGCAAATATTTTGCTAATTGGATTAGTATCTACAAGTTTTTGTCTTTTAGCGTCGTTGCAAGCTTCATTATTAGGAGTGCATATTTCAGCTTTTCTTTTACCAAGATTTATCGGCTCTCGAGTATCTGAACCACTTTGCTGAGAAAAATTAACACTATCTCCACAAGCTGTTATTTGGTATTTAGCTTGTGTTGGCTCCCATGTGGTTTTACTATCTTGCACTTCTTCACTATGATCGGGACGCAGTTTAAGAGGCGATCCAGCATGAAGTGAGTTTTGAAAATACAACATATTATCTAATATCCTTATAAAATAATATAAATTATCAATCCTGTAAAAGCTATTTTACTCGGGTCTGAAGGTTGAAATTTGCCTAGTATAGCTCAATAAATAAAGCACTTAATCATTTACAAGAGTACGCAGGCAGATAATTATATACGCCTTCTATTTGAAGATGCATTTTTACTAAGCTTCGAAATCTAGCATTTCTATCTGCCACGTGTATATTTAGTACTAACCATAATATTTTTTATTTTGAGCAAGATCAAGGATGAATCCATTGGTATAAGGCATTTCCTGTTGTAGATCTGTATTATCGAAATGCATAGCTTCTACTGGTGGAAGATTACCAGTAATATGATCATACTCTTGCTTAATTTCGTCAAAAAGTTTTCTTTTTTCGTTACTTAAGCTCTGATTAGTTATATCTAGGAATCCTTGTAAACTCGCTATATTAAATAAAGTATGCTTACATTTTACTCTGGAGTGGTTGGTTATACTCTTGATGGGTAGTAGGTTATGTATAATACCATGCATATCGTTGCCTAGACTAAGATACCATATGGCAGCCTGAAATTTCTCTGCTGGTATATATTTTAAACCGTACAATATACTTGAGGATTTTAGATCTTCCCATTTATTAGATGTTATATATTTTTTCACAAATGCAGAAAACTCCGTAACTTTATAGTGTATACTTGGTGACTTATGTATATAATAGCCTAACCAATAATAAAACAATATGACTGGCATTCTCTGTCGTAGTTCCGTAATTATTTGCATTGTTTTACCTGTGGAAAGAGAAATCCGCCACAAGCCCATAACAGTTGGTGCAGGATTTAAAAATTTAAAAAAATCATCGAGATCAAATTTGTCTTCAGGGGGCTTTGTGGATAAAACTGTTATGATTCTCTCGTTTAATTTTTCTAGAAACAGGTCACCTATAGATTGATCTGAAGTTGATGGCTGTTCTATTATGAGCTTCAACTCATTTATTGACTTAGATACATAATCAGGGAAATTAGTATTCAAATTATGTCGGTATTTTGTGCTATCATAGAAATTTATATCGCTTAAAGTAATGGTCTGTTTTGGGTTGCTGGCAAATGTTTTTCTTGTTGGATTAGTATCTACAAGTTTTTGTCTTTTAGCATAGTCGCAAGCTTTATTATTAGGAGTGCATATTTCAGCTTTTCTTTTACCAAGACTTATCGG
>CAKNAD010000370.1 GCA_929200515.1 Candidatus Gorgonimonas leptogorgiae
AATTCACTTTGCTGTTTGTTATTAGTTTGACTATTTACAGTTGTAGCGACTGTAGTACTTGGGGTATCATCGTTAGCGTCTAGCTCTACAATAGTGGCACCATAGCTAAATTTGATATAGCAAATAGAAATACAAAATAGTAGAAATTGCAACTTTTTATTGAATTTATTCATTATAAAGCGTCCTTATAATATTTTAATTTTTTGTTGTTATCAGTTAATTTGTAAGCAGATATTACAATTTATAATATTAATTTTCAACTAAGTTATGATAAATTGTTAGTACAACCATCATTCAGCACCACTTTGTTATTAAAGACACACAGAATATTTAAGGCGTATAGTTATATGTATGAATTAACCATAAAACAAAAACTAAATAATTATTTTTATTTTGTAATTAGTAGCAGCTTAATAGCACTACTTTTAGGAGTTGTCTATTTTTTTCCAAGAGTTACTGAGTTTCATATTAGTAACCCACCAACCGATTTTTTAACTATTAGTTTTATTGTTAGCAAATATGTTAGCCATATGCTATTACTTTGTTTGTTGTTTAGTGTTATCGGGTTGCCTAGTATATGGATGCAATACAAGAGTGGCAGAATATTTCAATCTATTATAGCTAGTATTGGCATTATTATTTTACTTGCAGATGGTCGTATATTTCGTACTGGTTTTATTCATTTGCTAAATATAGATATAACAAGGTTGCAACAAGATTTTATCAACGGAAATATAACTATACCTGCGGTATATTTAATAACACCTCTATTAGTAATGCTAATATTTTGGTTAAATAATAAGATAGCAACAACAAATTTTTTTATTAAATATAGAGTAGGTCGTAAATTTATAACGATAACATTGTTAGCTGTTATAGTAGCTAATATTATTTATTACAGTAGCTCTGAGTATCGTAAACTAGAATTACAAGCTAGTGTTCAAAATCTACCATTTTTGGTAGCTAACGGTAAAATAGCAGATAAACTAACTCAAGCTTACAACTACAGAAAATCTAACAAGAAAATACAGTATCCTGTTAACCCATTAATAACTACAGCTATTGCTAATCCGCCTAATGTATTAATTATAGCAATAGATGCTTGGCGTTATGATTGTTTTAATGAGCAAGATTCTCCTAATTTGTGGAAATTTGCACAACAAGGAACCGTATTTAACAATCATAAATCAGCGGCGAATCGTACTTATTTTAGCTTGTTTAGTATGTTTTATGGAATACCGTCGTCTTATATGGATTTATTGATAAATAATCAAGTGCCTTCAATATTAATATCAAGACTATTAGAGCTTGATTATCAAATAAATTATTTCACTTCGTGGAAACAAGCAGAAAATGCCTATTTTATGCATCCAATTTTTAATAATATCGATAACCTTTATACTGTAACTTCAGGTGATACTCAATATATTCGAGATAGCAACATAACTAACGATTGGCTTAATTGGTATAATAATTTAAATAAAACTAAACCATGGTTTAGTTTTATATTTTATGATTCATTGCATGGACCAGATTTTCCAGAAGGATATTCAACTACAGCACAAGCGGCTGGCACAAAATATAAATATAAGCAATTTGTAAATATGATTGGCAAAGAACAATTTACTAATAGCTATAAAACATCAGTGCATTATATGGATAGCTTGGCTAAGAAAATATTACAAAAATTAGCAAATGAACAAGACTTATCAAATACTATTGTAGTTATTACTTCAGATCACGGCTGTGAGCTAAACGACAACTCGCAAGGCATGTGGGGCTATGGAACTAATTTTACCAATTGCCAACTTAAAGTTCCATTTGCAATAGTTGGTCCTAAGTTTAATAATAATATAAATAACTCTACAACTAGCATTAGCAATCACTTCGATTTAGTGCCAACATTAATGCAGGAATTTTTAGGAGTAACAAACGACACTAGAGATTATAGCATCGGAACAAATTTATTAAACAAAGCAGCTGAAAGAACTTGGAGTTTTGCGACATCTGCTGTATTGTATCATAATGAATCTTATGCTATTGTTGACAATACACAACAATGTATACGTTTTTTACCACAAAATAAGTACTGGGTACTAAATAAGCACAATAAAAGAATTCTGCATCATAACCCAATAAACTATAACCATGTAGAACAAGCATTAGAATATATCACCAGATTTATAAAAAAATAGCTAAATAACATAAATAATAATTAGATATTTTTGTGGCATAAATAATCAAATAGTATTTTTACATTAACACTCATTAAGGTTGTAATTATATGTATGAGTTAACCGTTAAGCAAAAGCTAACTAATTATTGTTATTTTCTATTAATCAATACTGTAATAGCTACAATTATTTCTTGTCGCTATCTGCTTGCTTATAATAACTCTCATCTAGATGCATTTACTATATTTTTTTGGTTTGGCAACCATATTAGCTATATATTATTACTGAGTTTATTTGTAGGTGTAATAGGTAGTTTAGGTT
>CAKNAD010000371.1 GCA_929200515.1 Candidatus Gorgonimonas leptogorgiae
ATTAAACCATTTTACTTAGCCCTGAAACCTAGCATTTTCATCTGCTACGTGTATATAATATGATGACAAATGAGAAATCTAACTTTTATGTTAATATACCACCTATATCCTTAATGAAGTTATGAAAAAATCTAAATTATTAATGACAGTTTTTTATTTGTTGTTATTTCCTAGTTTACTAAGTTTGGCAATATGGCAATGGCATAGATACCAATATAAACTACAATTACAACAAAAATATGCAGCAACTCAACAAACCGAGTTATATAAGTTAACAGCTTCTAATATAAATAATGTTAATTTATTTCAACATGTTAAGGTTACTGGAAAATATTTAACAAATAAAAATTTCTTATTAGATAACCAAATATTTCATAAACAATATGGTTATTCTCTAATCACCCCGTTTATTACCACAGATAACACTTTGCTGTTTGTTAATCGAGGTTGGGTAAAATCTGATGCTAACAATGCAGATTTTGAATATATCAATGAGAGTAATTTTAGTATTTCTGGAATGGTATACCAACCTTTAAAAAAAGCATTTTTATTAAAAGAAGATATTTGGCAATCATCTTGGCCAAAAGTTATACAGGCGATTGATATCAATAAAATGTCTAACCAATTTAATATTAATTGTTTTCCTTTTATGATTATACTTAATGATAAACAACCAGGGATATGTGACTTTCAATCTTTTAACTTGCCTATAAAACCACTGATGCATTTAGGTTATTGTATTCAGTGGCTATTAATGGCAATTACACTGACAATACTGTATATAATATTTTTGCGTAAAAGCTAGTGAAAAAAGTTTTCTAATTAAAGTTTATAGCTTTAATCTGATGTCTTATTAGCTAATATCTCATCTACAGTGGGATAACCAGAATGAAGACTTCTATTTTTATAATTTGTTAATAGTTTAAATAAACTTTGGTTAAAAGAAGGATCTTTTATTAGCTTATCAGGTAGAGCTAAAATAGATTCAAGATATGCACTTTTATTACCATTAAATATAGGGTGAATATAAAAAAAAGTAGATATAACATTATTATATTTATTTGACTCGGTTATAATTAAATATAGTTTATCTAATAATTTAGCTAATAAATAGTTTCCTTTATCATCAAACAGTGCTTTAGGATAATTAGAATATAAATAACTTAGAATGCTTTTATTGTATTTACTAAAATTAATACTTTGATCCTTACAAAAATTTTTTATTTTTTCAATATGATTGTCGAGTAAAAGTTTGTTTTGACTTGCTAGTTCAGTTATATTGAGTGGTTTTTTATCTAACTTTATTTTTTTATAAGTAATATTAGGAGGGCTCTCAAGTGTTGATGAATTGCGTTTTGTTGTTGCATTAGGATTCTTGCTGTTGTTTTTTTCGATCATAAGAAGGAGAGTACTAAATCCTTTACCTATAAATTTTTTATATATAGATTGTTTTTCTATATTTGGTGTATTAGCTATCTGTACAATCTGTTCCTCTGATAAATCTATCAAAGATTTAGCATTTATGACTTTTTTCTCTTTAAATAGCCATATCGGTCGGATTACAGTAGATGTATCAACATATTGTTTAATTTTATCTATGTTACGGCTTCTAATCTCTACTAGTTTTTGTGTAAATAATAATATTTTATTTAATAAAGTGTTTATGTTATCAATACCAATGTCTAAGTATTTATCCTGCAAATCTTCTGGTATATTATTAGATAAAGATAAAACAAATTGTTGATGTGCTGAGCTAAAAGATAAGTTATGAGATCGAACTAACTTATCTATCTCTCTTACATGATTTATTAATAAAGTATTTATTTCAGAGTTTTTTCCTTTAAATAAACATTCTAATAAAGTTTTATATTTTTCCTCGAAGATAAAATCTTTTTTTATATTTCTGAAAGGTAATGGTAGATTAGTTGATGTAGAGGGTGTAGGGTTGTCATTTTGGTTTTGGGTGTAGGCTATAGTTATATTGCTAGATAAGGCATCTTGTTGTGCTGTTACTGTGCTTTCTAAAGAGGAAGCGGGTTTTGGTAATATAGGTATATATTTAATCGGGGGCATAATAACTCCATTATATGCTTCTTGCTAAGTGAGGGGGCTCCGCTCCTCAGGTAAAAGGGCTAGAATAACAGGGTAAACGCATCTAAATTGTTGTATTTACACTACTTATAGCTAATAATTAAAATTAGAGTGTTAAAACGGCTTTGTTGAATAGCAAAAAAACAGATAGAGAAAGTCTATTAAATGTAATATTAAGTTTAAACTACTACAACTTCATCGTTACAACACTTTGAAATGCATTTGCATTCGGGCAGCATTTTGCCTCGAATTATATCTTTTTCTTTAGCCCTAAAACTTAGCATTTCCAACTGCCACGTGTATAGACAGCTTTTAAGTATCAGCTTGTTTGTAATTTATTTTGATGTAAAACCAGAATCTCGAAGTAGTTTTGGTATATTATTACAATACTCTGGTCTTATTT
>CAKNAD010000372.1 GCA_929200515.1 Candidatus Gorgonimonas leptogorgiae
AATACTAACGCAGGATAAAAGCTTAGAAGTATCGCCCTCCGAGGGCTATTAAAAAAATCTACTTCATCGTTAAAACACTTTGAAATGCACTTGCATTCCTGTAGCATTTTGCCTCAAATTAGATCTTTTTCTTTAGCCCTGAAACCTAACATTTTCATCTGCCACGTGTATAGATACCTGCATAGACATTCCTTAATATTACATATACACCTTCAAGTAGAAGGTGTATATGTATCTATTAGATTAACAAGTTAACTTAAATTTCTATTGTATTAACTATTTCTGAATTTATTTAATAGAATTTCTTATTTTATGGACACTTATTATGTGACTTGCTCTCATTCCTAAAGGAAGGGGCTTCCTAATTCATAGCGAATAGCTTAACCACGAAGATTAAGTCTTATTTATGCTCCAGCTTGCCCGGCGACTATGTGGTTATATTAGCAAAAAACAGTGTACAGAAACAAGTATAATATTTTAAGAATTACTAGCAAAATATTATGCCTTATATCCCGCACCTGAAGGAGCGGATTTTACGGCACTCTTTGATAAATTGTCTGTATCTAGTAAAAACAATATTCTATAAAACGATTTATTTTATCGGAAAAATTAACTTTTTTAGGGAAAAAAACCTTTATAGCTTGTTTGCCTTCATGAAAAGTAATAACTGCTAATCCTGTAGGATGTATCAAATAAGTACAGTCTTTATTCCTACCATAGTAAGGAAAAATACTATATGGCCAGCGGTAAGACAGACAACTCTTATGTTTTATAACTTTTCCATTATAATCTTCTGTTATTTGATCTGTTTTTTCTTTAATTAATGGAATTATTTTAAAATAATCGATTCTTGAGCGATTATATGGATAAAAACGGCTATGAACAAGCATTATATTATTCTCATAAGGCAAGATATTTATATTAGTACAGTTAAAATTGTTTAAAAACATAGATGGATACCAGAAATCATTTTTCCTTTTTAGAACAGTTGCTCCTAGCTTAAATGCATTACGAAAAACACAAATATCTCCAGAACTATTTAGTTGTAAATCTCCAGTTACAATAAAATAATCTTCATTTAAATTCGAGCGTATTGCTTTTTCTCGAAAATTTTCCTTTAGTTTATTTCTAAAAAAAATATTAATTTGACACTCTTTATAACCATAATGAGCTCCTAAAGATAAAGCTAATACTTTAATATTACTACTTATACTAAAATCATTAATGGGGAGGTTGTCTGACCTTTCTATTAATTGATTTAATGACATTGTTTTAACAAAAGTATTATCAATTACAGAATAAAAATTCAACTCTGGATGTGAATCGTCGTCATTGTCATCTACTACAGACTCTACTAATAAAGTATCATTAAAAGTTATAATAATTTTTTTATACTTCTTATATAAAGATTGAAGTTCTGCTATTTTTTCTACCGCTATATTATTAGTTGTGAATTCTAATTTCCATAAAATAACAAATTTCTTACAATATTCTTCTCTCGATGCATACCTATCAAAATCGGTTTTCTGATCATACAAAGTTATTAGATTATTTTCAGGGGTGAATTCTATTGAAGATAAGTTTTTATTTTGCTTTAGCACTATACAATTCAATTTAGACATTGTAAAATCATCTTTCACTTTATAGAAAGTTATTTCACTATTTGTAGTTGTAGTAAGGCAATAATTACCACATGTACTTAACTTAAAATTCATAATATAATCTGCATCTTTATATACTATCTTTTTTCTTGTTTCATTAAGATGAAGCCATTTACACCTTGCCACTGTTTGAGGAAAAATATCCTTTAAATGATACATTTTATAAAATAAAAATTTAGTAAATTTAACTTCATTCTTGTACTTATCAGTACTGTTAGCATCTAATTCATCGATATATGATTCTATACTAGCTAATAATTTAGGATCCATGTTACACAGTTTATTTTTAATAAAATTATCATACGATTCTCTTGAAAAAGCTTTATCGTTAAAATTCTTTTTACTACAAAAAATATCTACGACTTTAGGTAATAAATAGTTGTACATAATCTTATTAACAGATCTAAAACTTAATACAGTATTTATAGGTAAACGACCTATAATGTTGTCTAACACTAAAGATGGCAAATAACAAATATTATTTGTCATGTTTTTATTAGATAATTTTATTTTATGCTTAAAATTATTGTTATCTTGTTCTACTTCTTGTCGTTGAAAAAAATTATTATTTAATTTATTCATAATACTCTATATAAAATTATATTCATGTTTTATTTGATGGATGATATTAAAAATTGATAATACAAAAATATTATCTTTTATTATTGTGTAACTTGATAGCTTAAGTATATACACGTAGCAGTTGGAAATGCGGGGTTTCAGCAAGTGATTATGAGTTTTTAACCAAGGTAGTTTTTTGTAGGTTTAATGTCGACTAAATCAAGAAATACTAACGCAGGATAAAAGCTTAGAAG
>CAKNAD010000373.1 GCA_929200515.1 Candidatus Gorgonimonas leptogorgiae
AAATGTGGCTATATGGGATCTTATAATAGAGATAAAGATGACAATGGGCATTATAGTCATCCGCCACCTTTTTTTGAACAGTATTATGTAGGTGGTTTAGGTTCGATAAGAGGCTTCAAACCTAGTTCTATAGGTCCTGATGCTTGGAATAAAGATGTATCTCCGGTAGATAAATCAAAGATAATTGCAGATTATAAAAATGGTAAACTAAAACCTGGAGATGTTACCGGTAAAGTAAGAAATTTTGGCGGCAATAGCTTTGCTTATGGTAGTTTTGAATTATTACTACCAATACCTTTTGCTAGCCAAAAAAAATCTATGCGCTGTAGTTTATTTTTTGATTATGGTTTAAATGTTAATTCGTTTTATAATGATGAGGAACTGGCACATTCTAACTCTTGGGAGTGGAGTGGCATTAAATATAGTGCTGGAGTTTGCTTATTCTGGTTAACTCCTATAGGGGCAATAACCTTAAGTTATGCTTATCCTTTTAATGCTGGACCTTTTGATAGCAAAAATAAATTCCAAATTACTTTAGGAGAGAAGTTTTTTTAATCTAATACTTGAATAGCATTGTATTTAAATTTAAATGGCTTTAACTTCTAATTTTAAGTTGTATACATCTTTAAGTAAGAGATGTATATATTTTTATCTAAACTCAAAATATATGGAGCAAATATGTTTTTTAATAGTTTTAAATTTAGCCGTAGTCTATTATTTGTAGCTATTTTTACACTTAGTAATATTAATGTAATAGTAGCAAATGCTATAAGTTCTGAAACAACAGCTATAAATTCTGATGTTAAAATTGCAGTTGTTGATTACCCTATACTATTTAGCGAATCAAATAAAGGCAAAGAGCTTATACAAAAATTAAAAAATAAATATGAACCAATGCATAAAAAAATACAAGAACACAGTAAAGATTTAGCAGAAGCCGAACAAAAATTACAAGTTAATAGACAAAGTTTAAGCTTAGCTGAAATTCAAAAAGAAAATAGTAAAATGAAATATGATTATGATTTATTGCAAATAGAAGAACAGCTATTTCAAGATTCTAGAATTAAAGATGAAGAAGAAGCTCGTAAAAGTATGCAAGTAGACATAGAAACATCAATAAAAAAAATAGCTGAGGTTTTAGGTGTTAGTATCGTAGTAGAACGAAATTCTATATTATATTGTTCAAAACAGCTAGACATAACTCGTGATGTTCTACAAGATTTGAACAAATAATATATGAATAGTAGCATAAAGGTATAATAATATTATTATGGGAAACAAGCACAATCTATTGTTTATATCTAAGTCTATAGGTGCAAATTTACAAGGATCTTCTGACTGCGTAATAACTGGTATTAATAGCTTAGAAAAAGCAAAAGCAGATGAATTAAGTTTTTTATCAAGTTTAAAACATTTAAAATATTTGAAGGAGACTAATGCAGGTGCAGTCATAATAAGTTCTAAATTTAAAGAATATTGTAATACTAATATGTTAATTGTAGATGATCCTTATTTAGGATATGCAAAAGCATCTAAGTTATTTACTAAAGCCCCAATTGCTGAAACATTTATACATAATACCGCTGTAATTGCAGATAATTTTATTATTGGTAACAATGTATATATTGGTGCTAATGTGGTTATTGGCTCTAATGTAACAATAAAGGATAAATCTAATATTGCTAGCGGTTGTTTCATCGGAGAAAACACTACGATCGGTGAAAATACTAAAATTAAAAATTCAGTACAGATATCTGATAACATTATTATTGGCAATAACTGCATAATACATCATGGTGCTGTTATCGGAGGCGATGGGTTTGGTAATGCACGTGATGGTGTTAAATGGCATAAAATAGAACACTTTGGTAGTGTGATTATTGGCGATAACGTCGAAATTGGCTGTAATACTTGTATAGATAGAGGTTCATTAGGTAATACAGTTATAGAAAATGGTGTTAGATTAGATAATTTAATACAAGTTGCTCATAACGTGATAATCGGAGAAAATACTGCCATAGCTTCTCTTTCAGGAATTTCTGGAGGTACTAAAATAGGAAAAAACTGTATGATTGGCGGTAGTACTGGATTTACTGGACATATTAATATAGCAGACAATACTCTAATAAACGGGATGTCAATGATAACAAAATCGATTACTAGTCCAGGTCACTATGCTTCTGGAACAGGATTCATGGATGTTAATTCTTGGAGAAAAAACGTAGCATCCTTTAAAAAATTATATTACTTTATTAAAAATATACGAGCATATATATCTAAAAATTGAGTGTTCAGTTTTAAAATTATAAAGCATCTGAGATAAAATATGAAATTTTATGTGTAATCTAAGTCTTATTTTCTTTAATAATACAGCTTTAATAGTATTCTAGGTATATTTAGAAATGCGGGTTTTCAGCAAGTGATTATAAGTTTTTAGCCAAGGCAGTGTTT
>CAKNAD010000374.1 GCA_929200515.1 Candidatus Gorgonimonas leptogorgiae
ACTTTGAAATGCACTTGCATTCCTGCAGTATTTTGCCTCGAATTAAACCATTTTAATTAGCCCTGAAACCTAGCATTTTCATCTGCCACGTGTATATAATAACAGATATAAAAATTTTATTGCGTTTGTCTGTATACGAAATTATCTTTTAAATAAGTAGAAAATCCTTTATAAAGCTATTAAAATAGTATTATTTTTTGGTTAGTTAATCAAGGCTTTATTTTACAAATAAGATATAAGGATTCACTTTTTTAAATGCTAGTATAAATATTTAATTCCAGACAAAATGTAGGTAATATGCAGGTGGCAGCGGGGAATACGAGTTTTCAGCAAGTGACTATAAGCTTTATTCAGTCTTGAAAACATAAAAAACCTAAACTACAATTAATGTTGTGTAGGGATATTATAAAGCTAGCTATACAATCAACTTAGAGCTAAAGGATAAATGCTAAAATATCCTCTATATCATATATGCTAGTAACCTAGGAGTTCTAAAATGGCTGCTGTTGATATATCAAATAGTTTAACTAAATTTGAGTATACATCAAGTAAAGATAGCACAGGAAGATATATGAAAACTAATGCTATTTTAGCTACAAGTAAAGGAGTTACTAGTAAGAGGAATATAGGTGTTTTTCCAATAATTCGGTATATGGTAAATAGCGATAATAGACACCTTGTAAACGAGGTATCTAAATCTCTTCACCTTTATAGAATAGAAAAATTAGAAAATATAACTACTGAAATTTATAATATTTTAGATTCAATCAACAGTATTAATAGCAATGACAAACTACTAGATGCTAAAGATGATCTTGAAAATTCCTATAAAGAATTAGCTAATACCTTATCCTTTAATTTAAGGGATACCAAAGAAAATATAATACAGGTTAATCTTACTAAATATGGCACAACTCCAAATGCAGATGATATAAATAAAATAAATAGTATAATAAATGATTCTAACTTAAAAAGAATAGAAGAAAAAGATACAGAAACAATAGTAAAACAACTAATTTCAAATATAGCAACATCAAATCAAATGTGTTATGTGTTTTCTTTTTTACAATACATGAAAGCAAATGATAAAATCGAGAAAAAAACACATGATTCATTAAAAAAACAACTTATAGATAAAATGCAAAAAGAGTGGATCCCTAGGTTATCTCAACCACAACAAACAGAAGACATGTATTCTTTATTATCCTATATCGATAGTAAAAACCATATAGATACTATTACTATTAAAAATATTAAACAAACTCTTAAGAAAAAGGTTGCAAGCAATTTTAAGGAGTTAGTAACTTCTTTATCAGATGACACTAAATTAACTGATAGTTATAGAGCAGAGAAATATATAGACAATATAGATATACTACAATCTTATATAAGTTTAATCCAAGATCAAAAGATAGACATATCTAAAAAAAGATTAAAAGGAATTGATAAATATGTAGTGGAAGAGTTTGTAAATTTTGTTAATGATTTTTACGCTAAATCTTGCAAGACTTCAGAAGAAAAGATAAGAATGGTACAGGACTTGCAAGAAAACACTGTAATTCCTATTATAAAATTTATATCTGCTGAACTAGCACGCAAAGACTATATTTTTTCTCCTCTAAGTAAAAGAAAAGCAGAAAAAAAACAGAATCAGCTATTAGAGAAAGCTTTAGGGTTTATACAACGCAATATCATGGAATCTACGGAGAGACTAAAAAAGAGGATTTCAAAAAATATATATGGAGACAAAATAACAAGCTTACGTAAGGATCTTGCGGATCATGAAGAGCATCAAGATAAAATAAATAATAAAGTAGATACCGAAATATATGAAAATATAAATCAAGAAACAAATCTCGAAACAGCTCGCAGTAGAAATAACGAAACAGATTATAAAAATAAATCAGAGGCAGAAGACACTGAGTATTATGATTATCAATGTACTGAAGATTGGGATTCCGAGCTTGCTGAATATGAAGATGAAAACCTATATGAAGTAATGAATGAAGAATTCGAAACATATGAAAATACAAAGCAAGAAAAAGCTATCGCTATAAATAACAAACTAGATTATGAAAGTGAATCGGATCTAGGCTCCTATAATTATTATTATGATCAATCGACTAGGAGTTCTAGTTCCTCTATGCTTCCTAATACTGAAGATCCAAACAGGATGCATTATTTCGATGATAAAAATATCTATAAATAGGTTTACCCCAATATAGATATGGGAAAAACTGACACCGCAACTCCTCTGGTAGAAAATATAAATATAACCGCTAATGCATTATTAGCTTCGAAAACACGGTTAAAAAGTAATTAAATCTGGTAATGAATCTGATTGGGCATTTTAGTACTAAAATGCTATGTATACACGTGGCAGTTGGCAATGCGGGTTTTCAGCAAGTGATTATAAGTTTTTAGCCAAGGCAGTGTTTCGCAG
>CAKNAD010000375.1:0-1805 GCA_929200515.1 Candidatus Gorgonimonas leptogorgiae
TAACCAACGTTGCATTTGCATATTCATTTTACCACCTTGAGTGCGGTGGCATTCATCAACTAATACATAAAAATCACCTTTAATATTTGGCGTTACTCCGCTTAAATCGGTAGTTTCAAATTTATGAATTAATGCACAAAGCAAGTGCGGTGTAGTTGCTTCGAGTTTTGTAATTAAATCGTTTCTTGAAGTTATTCTTGGCGATGGCTCACTAGAAGTTACTAAACCAGCATTACGCATTACGCTTTCGATTTGTGTATCAAGTTCGTTTCTATCGGTTACTATTAAAACACGGGCATTAGGGTTATTAGCTAAAATCCAGCGAGCTAGCATTATCATTAAAATACTTTTACCGCTACCTTGAGTGTGCCAGATAATACCGCCAGCTTGGTTATTTATTCTAGTTTTAGAAGCATGCATAGCATTATATTGATGTTGCCTTGGCAGTTTTTTAATACCAGCATCGAAGACAATACAGTTTTTAATTATATCTAATAATACTTGTTTATCGCAAAGTTTTTCTAGTGGTTGATCGAGAAAACAACCGGTTTCAGTTGTTGCTACTTCGGTTTTCCACGGCATAAATAACTTTTCTACGGTACCTGTGGTGCCGTATTTTATTCCTTGAGTATCGGAAGCGGCAATTAATAATTGTATAGTATTAAAAAATGTTTGATTAAATTGCTTTTGCTGATTACTAATTAACTGACGTATACCTTCGCCAATATCGTTAACGCAACTTTTAAGTTCTATGGCAGCCACAGCAATACCATTAATATATAATACTAAATCGATACGCCGTTCTTTACCTGCATAATTTAAGGTTACTTCTTCGGCAATCGCAAAATGGTTATTATTAGTATGTTGCCAATCGATTAATTGAATAGTGTCATAATTAGCATCTTTAGTTAGTTTGATATCTACCCCGTAATCTAATAACTTATAAGTTGCTAGATTATCTTGATATAACGAATCGCTAGTGTTATCGATAGTTTTTTCAAACCGAGTTATAGCTGCATCAATTTGCTGTTGGTTATAACCACGTTTTGCTAAATTAGTTTTTAATAAACTAGCTTCAAGATTACGATTAGTAGTATTAGTTTTATCACCTAAATACTGATAACCTAAGGTTTCAAATAACTTAATAACTCGATTTTGCGTTTGCCGTTCACTACGCATTTACTACTCCTTGTGTTGCTTTGGTTTAATTAAACGAATTTTTCCGGTTAATAACTGTTGCATCATTCCTTGTTTAAGATTGGTTAATTTATTACGACGCTGTTCTAATGCTTCAATTTCGTCGTCTATTTCGGTTAGCACTTTGGCGATGGCGGTTTGTTCGGTTTTGGTTGGGGGCAATAAAAAGTTAAATTTTTTAATATCATCAGGAGATATATGTGGAATTGCTGTAACTGTCCTTGTAGAATTACAATAAGATGTAAAATAATTACTACAAATCCATTTTTTTAAATAGTTAATATCAATATTATAAGAACGTAATCTCGCAACCCTTTGTACTAAAAGAGCAGGTAAATCACTTTTTTTTATTTGTGCAAAACTTTTACCTACTAAAGAACCATCCATAGATATAACAACATCTTTTTCTTTCAATTCATAAATTTTAATATCTATACTAATCTTTGGCCAATACATAGTAATATTTTTAGACCAATCAGTATTACCTCTTTTGATATTAGAACCACGAAGTAACTTAACTCCATTCTCAGAATATTTTAAACTAGGAAAGGGAAATCCAGTAAGTAAATCAGATTTTTCATTAACGCTTGCGACCTCCCAATCTTCAG
>CAKNAD010000375.1:1815-2425 GCA_929200515.1 Candidatus Gorgonimonas leptogorgiae
ATTGTAGATAGATCCCAATCTTCAGGAATAACTCCAAGTTCGGTTTGTTTATAGCCTTGATTGTTAGCAAACGACGGCAGACGAGTTTTACCTGTTAGCAACTGTTGCATAGTTGCTTGCTTGATATCACGCTTTTTAGCTATTAATTTGTCTAAACTCTCAAGTAAATCATCTACATCGGTTAGCACTTTGGCGATGGCGGTTTGTTCGGTTTTGGTTGGGGGAAGTGAAATGTTTTTATTTCCGATTATGCTAGTATTTAAATTTATTTGTGAGCCTTTTTGACCAACTAAAGACCATTGTAATTCAATGCTTTTTAAAATATAAAACAAGTAACCTTGATTTATTAATATTTTTTCAAATACAACAAAACCATCGTGAATACAAACATTTATTTTTGTTTCTATAGGTTTTCCTACAGTGGCACATATACTCATGATTAAATTACCACTCTCGACAAATCTACTGTTTTTTACTCCAAGATCTGATAATTTTTGAGATGTTATTTTTAAATATCTATTTGTCTTAGTGATATCAGATATACGAACCCAACCAATGTGTGACTTTTCACTAAACCATTTAGTATCTTGTATGGGGCGTGGGCTTGCTC
>CAKNAD010000376.1 GCA_929200515.1 Candidatus Gorgonimonas leptogorgiae
AAGGCTTATAAGCTTTTATCCTACGTTAGTATTTCTTGATTTAGTCGACACTAAACCTACGAAACACTGCCTTGGCTAAAAACTTATAATCACTTGCTGAAAACTCGCATTTCCAGCTGCTACGTGTATAGATATATAAACCAATTGTTCAACAAGAAAGAGCTACTGCCGTATAAATATTAAAATAGTAGACAACTTATTTATATAACACAGGACGCATCTCATGGTAACATTATGCAGATTTATAATTACAGCTTTTTTAGTTCTTGCTAGCTGCTTAACTAGTGCTGACATTATAAAAAAGAATGCTCCATATAATTATATAGTTAAAAAAGGCGACTCCTTGTGGGATATAGCAAATATGTATTTAGACTCTCCATGGATGTGGCCTCAAGTATGGCAAACTAATTCTGGAATTAAAAACTCTGATCTTATTTTTCCAGAAGATTGCATTAAACTAGAATACGATAAAGGCAAGCCTAAAATTTATGTCCATAAAAGAGGAAAGATTGGCAGAATTGTTAGATTAAGCCCTCATATTAGAGTAGATCCAAGCGAAAATGCCATACCAACAATACCACGTAGTAAAATAGAAGCCATGATTAGCCAAAATACTATTTTCGAAGTTGAAGACAAAAATAAAATATTTCCTAAAATAAATAGTATCGACAACAACAAAAGTGTTGCTTTCACTGGTGATAAAATATTTGTAACTGGCGATGTTAAGGTAAATAAAACCTATAAGGTTTATCGTAAAGGTGATGTATTAAAAAACCCAATAACTTCTGAAGTTTTAGGAATTATTGGCCATAACATAGGAGAGGTACAAGTAGAACAACAAGAGGGTAAATTTTCTCAGTGTAAAATATTAAAAAATCATAGAGAGATCAAACTAGGAGATATTTTAATTGCTGATAGCACAAATAAAATAATTACTATATTCAATCCTAAGGCTCCAACAAAACCCGTCAATAGTGTAATACTTTCAGGACTACAAGATAAATCTAAATTTTCTCGCAATGACTCGGTTATTATAGGTAAAGGCAAGCAAGACGGTTTAACAGAAGGCGATATACTCACAGTATACAGACAACAAGAAAACAGAAACATACCATTGATATCATGTGGCTTGATTATGATATACAAAATATATGAAAAAGTAAGCTTCGCTTTAGTGCTGTCATCGAATCAACCAATTAATAAAGAATTTTTAGTCAAGAACCCGAAGAAAAAAAGCTTGTGAACAAAAAAGTTATTTATCTAAGTACTCTGATAAATTTTGCGATAAATATTTTATCATTCCGTACTGCTTACCATTATAAACAAAATAGCTTCTATAATTTCTGGAGTTGACAATAAACTCAGCAACATCTGGTATTTCTCGGTTGTTGAGATAGTTGTCTGTTAAGTTCCATATAGAGATAAAAGTTCCCGCTCTTCCTGCTCCTGCATTACAATTAACAACAGCTGCAGGAGAACAGATTGTGTCTTTAAAAGCATCTAATTGTTTAACTTTTTTTATGAAAAGAATTATTTTAATAAGCTTACTTAAGCTAGAAGATTCATTATCTATCCAATTAGTGTGGTATATTCGTAAATGATATTTATTGTTAATTAACAGTAGCTCGTACTCTAAAAAAGCTTCATCACTTGCGAAACAATCTATTAGTTTTACGCTATGGCTATCACGTATGGTTATATTAGGATCAGTATCAGATTTTATTTCATTAATAAAATAGCCACCTTCATTAGTAGCCAGCGAGCTAGATATCCTTTTATTTTCTGAAACTAAAAATTCACGCTTACTAACTAAAGATATCGATACTCTAGCCTCTAGTTCACCTAATAAAGCAAGAAAACTTTCAAAGGTTTCATCGTTAGGTCCTTCAGCGGCTACGCAATAACCTGATGTTATTGGTATTCTGCTAGCATTGTAAATGTGTTTCTTAGAAGCTGAAACCCCTTCGGGCATATAAAACAAACCAAAAATTTTTGAATATGTTGGCGGATAAAAAAATTTTGATTCTGTATCAGCTTTTGTTAAAAATAGTTTTATCTCAGCTGGCTGAGTTTTGTTTTCTACCTGCTGTTTAAATTCAGAGTGTATTTTATATGAAGTATAGTTAACGATGCTATCTTCTAATTGAATCACTACATTACAAAGATTTTTAAACTCTTGTCTTAGGTGTGTAACAATATAATCATCGCTTTTTGTTTCTACGCTATAACCATATTGTAAATTTATAATTATGGCTAAAATATATAATATTTTTATGCAATAGTTTGTTTTCATCATTAGTTTATCTCTTCTTGTTATTTAAAAAGACAGCTTTTTATCTACTAACTGTATATTACAATGTACATATTATTTAGTTTCAGTGAAAGATATTTTTTTATTAATAAGTAGATTTAT
>CAKNAD010000377.1 GCA_929200515.1 Candidatus Gorgonimonas leptogorgiae
CGACGTTGTCTAAACTCATACCTTGCGATTTATGCATATTTCATCAACCCCGCCCCCAATTCTTGGAGTTATGGAAGCTGTGATTGATAATATTATTAATATTAATAGTCATACTTGCTCGTTAATTGATATTAAATGTGACATTACTTATGCTATTAACACGGTTACAGAAAATATCAATCATGGTTTTAGCGGAGATATAACCTCCCTAGAAAAAGTTTCGAATTTGTTAAATCATCCATCTGTTACTGAAGATAAAATCAAAATAATTAACATACAATCTTTTATTAACGAAAGTTGTTATATGGTAGTTTTTGATAATAATAAATTATTTACTATCACTTTTATTACTGGTGAAACTAGGTTTGCTACTGCAACCACTAGTGGCGATGATATAATTATTAACCTAGAAGATAGTTTTAATAAATTGTATAGTCAAATCTATGCTCCAGATAATGACGTAATCGAGGATGCCGAGCCAGATGACAACTCTACTTATGTATTAGTTTAATTTACAATATGATGAACTTAATGGGTAAAAAAATATCTAAGATAATATACAGGTGGCAGTTGAAAATGCAGAATTTCAGAACTCAATAAAAAGATTAAATTCAAGAAAAATACATTAATTAAATAAGGAGATTATTATGAATACAAGTGCATTAACAAATGGGGCATCTACAGCTACTACAACATCGACTAGCACTCAAGCACAAGAATTAACTAAAAAAGTAGCAAAACTTAAAAGTAAAGACATAGAGTTTAAGACTCTATCTAATAGAGAAATACCTCAGCTTTCTTCTATAATTAATAGATTTATCAAAATATGTAATCCTATGTTTAATTATTGTCCTAGTAGTGATCCTGATACTTGTGGAATATCATACTATTCTAAAAAGGATACGATAAATCTTAATGGTATTATAAACAACGATGGCACTGTTTGTAGCAAACTTGAGGTTTTGTGGAGTAAGTTTAAAAGTATTTTTATAGAAGAACAGCAATCTTCTGTTAGACTTTACTGTAGACACCTTGCTTTAGCTTGGGTTACTAATGAACTAGATATAAAAAATATTAATAATTTATTAGATTTAAAAAAATCAGATTTTTTAACAAAGTTTGCTGGAAAAGAAGCTAGCTTAGAAGAAATACTAGCTTTTTATGATTTATATTATAAAACTAATGATACAGATAACGAAACTAATAAGCTTAAATTTTCATCAAACAACTTTAGTGAATTACTTAATACAATATGTTGCGAGATGCAACAATACAAAGAGCAATCCAGATCATACCTATTTACAACTCCAGCTCATAATAATAAAGCACATATGCTAGCACTAAAAATTAGCATAAAAAATAATGTAGTGAAAATAAAATTTTATGACCCTAATGATACTTTGAGAGAGAAAAATATAGTATTAAATTCAATTAATGATGTACGTAACCTCAAGCTTAAAGATTTATTAAGTCTAAAGGATAGAATAGCATATAGAATTGATAATTTTATAACTGCTAAAAATAATGAAGAAAATTGCACTTTACAGCTTATACCAAATGGCTATTCTATAACACAGAATAGATTTATAAAAAGCATAATAAATTTTAAAAATAGCAGTGAAAATAGATGCGCCATAATAGAAGCAGGTATAAATAAAATGAAAAAAGATTCAGAAATATTTATGAAACAAATGAAAGCAAAGTTCATACAATATACAAACGAAGTCGACGATGCATATAAAAAAATAATTACTCCGGAGCAATTTTATAAGAAACTAGATGCTTTGGTGGAGCCTCAAACTCCGGGTTGTGAGCAAGTTTAGATATTTAAATAATCATCTAAATTATCTTCAAAATGGATTGCCAATTGTAATAATACAACACCCCATATTTTGAAGATATTTGTGTATTACATATCTGTTAGTACTTCTTATTACATATAGTGAGGGATACTATTTTTTTCCTCTATTACTTTATCGATTTCATTATTAAGATTGTTTAACTTTTCCAGATAAGTTATATCTTCTGGAGTAATAAATGATGTTAATTTAGATTTCTCTGACAACAATGTATTAAGTTTATTTTTTAAATGTATCATGTTGATCTTTCTAGTTTCTATAGCGGTATCATATTCAAGTAAAGCGTTACTATCGGTTGTTTCAGGGAGAGTATATGCAGATCTACTAGATGAATTATTTAATGAATTAGTATTTGAGTAACTATTTGTACCATTACAGGGAACTGCGTATTGTCTATTAATTTCCATAAAAAACTCCTAATTAATTTGGTTAAAATTATTAGACTAATCATAACCATTATGTTCATAATTTTTTTAATTATACAGGTCGCGAATGAAAATGCTAGCTTTTTAAATTTAAATTAGTTATGATTATTTTTATGAACAGAATTTATT
>CAKNAD010000378.1 GCA_929200515.1 Candidatus Gorgonimonas leptogorgiae
CAATAAGTATTATTTCTGTAGGTTATTTTTCTGGAATGTTATTTTTACCATTTATTGGAGCATTAGTTACTGTTCCTGGGGCACTAGTAGCTGTAGCAATCAGTAAATTAGCAGCTGTGCGAGAATCTAATTTATTTGTTATTAAATTTAAACATATAATTAATAGTAACCCTAGTGATCTAAACAAAGAAGATTTACGCCATCGCAAACAATTTGATAGTTTATTATTAAAATGGGAAAAATTATTTTATCAGCCAAATAGTAGATATTTGGAAACAGAGTTATAAGGCGTCAATACACATTATTCATTTTTGTTTAATAACTCAAGTTACGCACCTAGTTAATTGTTGTATCTGTTGAAAAGCTACTTTTAGTGCATTTATGTATAGTTTTAATCTAATTCTAAGAGATTCTAGGTCTTTTATTTGAGCTATGACCTTTTGTATCATCTTTTCTCTTAGGGTTTAAAGTTTTAGTTTTATCAGGAGAAAAAGTTGGCTCCTCAGCATCAAGATTTATAGCTGTAGGGAAACTCTTTTCTGTGCTGGTTAAATCTAGGGTATCAGGTTGTGGATTACTGCAGCTAGCGTCTGTTACTGGAAATCCTTTATAGATACAAGGTTGTCGTCTTATTTTCCTACTTTTATATAAGGCAATAAATTGTATTTCTTTAGTAGTTATATCACATATACTTTCTACAAGTTCCTCGTTTGTTATTCCATAATAGTAACAATAAATATTTGCTAATATAGATGTATCTATAACTGTATTGTAATTATCAAAACAGTTTAAAAAAAAATTTATTTTCTCTAAAATTTCTGTTATCTTGGTATAATAAAGTTTTTGTTTTGATTTTGCTAAAGTTTTTATAAAAAATATTAGAGTATCATCTATATCAATACTTTTTATACAACATGTTTCAAATATATCTGTAACATATTTTTTGATTAAATATTTTCTTGATTGATTATTTTGAATTGTATCTATAATTGTAGCTATTTTTTGTTTTTTTTCTTGAGTATTTTTTATTCTTAATTCAATAATAGACTTTATAGTCTTGAAGTTTATATCAATTTGTTTATCTTTCAATTGCAGAATATGATAGAAATTTTTATTACCTGCTAGTTCTTGTATTTGTTTATCTTTTAACTTAATAAAGTCATCCATTATAGATTTTTTTATATCTACTAGCTTATTTTTTGTATGTATAAGAGCATCTGCAATATCGAATATTCTATTATATCCTGTTTCTAAAGATATATGTGCAAAGTTATATAATTTCTTTAAAAGGATATATATATCTTTAACTTCTACAGGGTCGAGCATCTTTGTTTTTAATTCACATATATACGTTGTCAACTTAGAGTTAGCTCTAACATTATATAATGTATGAAGTACAGTTATTATATTATCAAAATAATCTAGCATTTTATTTTGACTGCTAAATTTATCAAATGATGGAATTGTGCGTGTATTTGAGTTATTAACTAGGGTTAATGAGTTATCACTAATATTTGTTTGAGTAGGGGCAAGATTCATAGGTTGCACTTGATTAGGTATATTAGCAAAAGTTTTGTTGCTATTAGCTTCTTGCTCTTGCTTGAGAGCTAAAGCTTCATCTGTATCTTGAGAATTAATATCTGTAGGGGGGCTACATAACCATTCTGCAAACTTGTAATCATACTCTGTATTATTATTTATTAGAGGAGCATTCAATATACTATCTATTTTTTTAGATATATCATAATTATCTATTTGCTCAGGATCTAAAGCTGTAGTTTCTAGGTAGCTATCTACTGTTGTAGTTAAATTGATAGTATCAGGTTGTAGTTTATTATAGCTTGTAGAATCTGTTACTACATATTTAGTGTTGTTGACATCTGTATCATTTTTTTTGTAATTATTTATTATTTCATCGATTTCTTCTGTTGTTAGAAATTCTTGAGCAATACAAGGTTGTAGTATAGAGTATTTGTTTTTGCATGAGGTAATAAATTGCATTTGTTCATCCGTAATATTACAGATACTTAATAAAAGTAAATCGCCTGTTTTAAAGTAACGGGAACAACAAATGTTTGTGAGTATAGATGTATCTGCAATTGAATTACAAGTATCAAAGCAGTTAAAAAAAAATATTATTTTCTGTAAAATTTGTTTTATTTCGTCATTAGTAAGTTGTGTTGACATTAATAAGGAATTTATAATTGTTATTAGCTGGTTATCTATATTAATATCTTTTATAAGACATATTTCAAATAGCTCTTTCACAAAGTTTTCAATTAAATATTTTCTTGATTTATTAACTTTACTTTCATTTATACATTTATATATATTTTTTTTCTATATCATCCATTCTTAATAGAACTTACGCATTGACAACCTATATTAATATAATGCATTATAAAAAATTT
>CAKNAD010000379.1 GCA_929200515.1 Candidatus Gorgonimonas leptogorgiae
TACCTCATAAAGAGTTATAGTTTAACATATGACACAGATTTGTGAACACTACCATTTAATCGGGAAGTGTTGAACATCTATCCCGTTTATTTTTAAAAGTTTTTGTACAATAATTGATATAACCACATCATCACAGCTGATATCTACAAGATTTTTTATTTCGTTCTTGTTATACAATTTAAGTTGGTTTTCTTTAAAAAGAATGAACTTTGGTAAAATATTTTTGTCTTAAGTATATAAAAATAAAATTTAAAGGAATGTAGTGTTTTTAACCATAACTAGAAAATTTTATTAATCTAAAAAACTGATTTTAATAGAACGCTCAATTATGTATATAACGGAGAGATAAAATGGAATTAATACAGAACGACATAAACAACGATTTAATACCAAACAACAACGACACCAACACGCAAGTACAAACTAGCAAATTTACAACACATATTCCTGAATATCAAGTAACAACTAACCATAATTTAACTGATCGAAAAATTAATTTACCTAAATTTGAAAAACTAACATCTGGAAAACAATTTACTAGCGAATATAAATACTCACTATTTAAAAAATATGTAGAAGACGACACTAGCAAATTTACAGCAGATGATTGGATTTATTTAATAATTAAAATGGGTAAAAGGCTAATGGCTCCAAATAAGCTAAAGCAATTACACAGTATTTTCACTGCTAATGACTTACCTATGGTGCTAAAAAAACGTGCAGAATTACAGTACCTTAGAAACGAACTTGAAGATATTGTTTATAAATCTAAGCATCATGTAAGATCTAATTTGTATCTAGGAAAACTAAAATACACTGATTTATTTTCAGAAGATCAATTAATACAATTAGTTATTAAAGCAAAAGCACAAGATTTTAAATTTCCTAAAGTTAGTTCAAAGTTATTATACTCTACTGAAGCTCTTCAAGATGATTGTCATAATCCTTTTTTTACTGAACTACTAATTGCTTGCCATACAAACAATGATTTCTCTCCACATAATATTAACATAGGCAGACAAATAACAGATTATATCAACAATGTTGATGAGCAAATATGTAATGATAACGAAGCTAATAAACTCGCTAAAATCTTAGCAGATAAACAAGCAACAAGAAATATTTGCGGTGGTAGAACATTACAATTAATTGATAATCAAGGTAAAGTTTTTTATTTTAAATTTCAGCGTAATAATGAAAATTTTAATGATTTTACTAGAGAACAAAAAATGCATAAAGCATTAGCAGATTTATCTTTAACCGAAACATTTTCTAGTGAAGTTCCGCATAATAAAGGATTATTTAAATTAGCTATAGATGAACTAGACCAGAGTATTAAATTTGATGATGCGTTACAAATAAATGTATCTGCAGATGGTAAACAATATGTTTATGTATACTGTTTTACGGCATCTACAGACTATGTTGAGTATGCTTGGCATTTAGATCAAACTAATCTTAATAACCCCCATGAAAAATCAATACTAGGCTTAAAAAAAGCAGCTAAAGATATAGGCACATATGCTAGTTACGGAATAGTGTTTGACAGTATAATAAAAGCACAGCACTCAATCTCAGGAATACCTAAATGGAGCACTTTAGCTAATTTAGCAGAAGAACAATCAAAAAATGTAGATGCTTTTCCTGGTTCTATAAGCGGTTGGGTTAAAGAAACAATTAGATCTGATTTAGCATGGTCTGGACTTAGGGATCTTGGTGATAGCCAATTTATAGATGAAATTTATGCTAATTTAGCAGCAGATAGTTTTTTAAAAAATAATTTAGCATTTCCTGTAAGTACTGTTTTAGGGTATATGAATGCACTTTTAGATAATATAATTGCTATTACAGTAATTTATAGTCGTGGAATGAGACAAAATCCTGATTATCATTACGAGAATATAGAAATCATTAATGCTGTTAAAATCTTTATAGAAGATATTTTACAGGAATTTTTATCTGGTTTTTTCCATGATGATACAATTAATCTTAAAAATATAATGGATATATCAGATGATGATTATAATAACTGGCTAGATAGAACAGCTACAGAAATAGTATATTGGACGGCTATACAGCCTGAAGAAATAACTGCAAAGTTTAAAGATTCGCCGTATGACCATCAGCACAATAATTATTCTTCTCATATTAAGAAAACCAAATTTTTAGATAAAAATCTATACCCTGAACAAGAAGATGATGTACATACAATACAGTTAAATGACAATATTAAATCAGATTATAGCTTGGGTATTACTCATTGCCACGGCTTTCCTTTTCAAGCGCTAATAAAAGGAACTAGCAGAATGCTGACTAATATTATACACCTAATAGATAAAGATGCAGAGGGTGTTCCAGATTCCGTGTCATGAGTAAGTTTAGATGTTTAAATAATCATCT
>CAKNAD010000380.1 GCA_929200515.1 Candidatus Gorgonimonas leptogorgiae
AAAATACTGATATGGTTTACCTAGATGGTAATGTGGTTTATCAATTTATTTTATCTACCATGTTAAAAAGAGTTGGTGAATTACGATTTTTATCAGTTCTTAATCATAGTAGTCAAGTAGGAATGAGCAGAGTACAAGATGAAAGCCAACTACAACAATTAATAGATTATACACATAGTATTTTAGGTGATAACCCGTTGTTATACCCTCCAGCTAAGCCATTTACTTATAATACTGAAGCATTTCGTCGTAATGAAAAAAGTCGCATAAAACAAGCATTAGGAGAAGCTAAGACAAATGTTATTCATCCTGATGATATTATAAAAGCATTTAGAGAAATAATAAAAAAATAAATACTATCGTACAACACTACAGTTTTAGTGAGATATTTGAGAAGTAATTATTCTTTAATTTAAAGTGATTTTTTTATATAGCACTCTATTAATTAAACGAAACTTGTCTCTTATTGTAAATTGTTAACTAAACAGCTGTTGCCAAAATTTAGGTGCTGGTTTGGATTGTAATTTTGCTATTTTTTGCGATGCAGAAATATCGGTTCTTGCTAATACCGATTTAACTTCTTCAAATATTGCGTCTATTTGATTTCGATCTGATGCTATCTTAGTTAAATTCTCTCTGCAACCATAATTAAGTTTATCTGTAGTTAGTAAGATTAATTTTAACTGGTTATCTAATGTTGCATCATTTAAAACTTCAGCTAAATAAGATACAGCCATGTCATGTTTTTTATTAGCTATTAGAGTATCAAGTGTACACTTACCATCTTTGGCTTTATCTAACAATAATAAAAGTTTATTACCATCTATAATTTCAGTATTAGCTAGAATAGATTTTATATAAAAACTGAAAACACTTAAATTATTACAATCGATTGCATAGCGTAGCAATGAATGGCTAGTTATTAGATTATTTATTTCATCTAGAACTTCATGACTACAATTATCAAATATTGCCTTTATATATTCAATGGCGATTTCATTATTGCCGGTTTGTATTGCCTGTAAAATTCCACTTTGGTTAGTACCGATAGTGTCTGTACTATAGTTAATAAAGATTTCTGCTTTATCTTTTGGGGTTAAATTACTTTTAGTTATGACAGTAATAAATTCTACAACAGCTTCTGTATTTTCTTTAGTAAAAGCAAGATACAAATTGGCTATGTTAATAAGATTATGTTTTTTATCTTGTTCTTGAAGTTGATGGTTGTCTTCTAATATCTTGCTGGTTATAATAGCAACTTTTTGTGAGCAGTTGTTTAGAATCAGATTAGATAAAATCTTGTTTTTACAATCTTGAGGGGCGTTATCATACATTTCAAGTAGATTTATTTCGCTTCCATCATTATTACGAAAGTATTTTGAATCTACTTTTGCATATCTAGAATTAGTTATTAATAAACCTTTATCTTTAGGATCAGCAAATACCGAAACATCAAAGCATTCTTGAGCAGTATCGAGGCTATAAAGTGCACAATTGTTTGTATCTAAGGGCTCAGAATTTAAATTTTCTGTTGTACTAGTTAATATCTTTTCAGCTATATTTTTTAGCGATATTTGCATATCGTCATGAAAGCTAAATTTGTATTTGTAATACCCTGTTTCAACGTTTTTGCCATCAAACAAATAAATAGAAAAATTATCATCTTTACGTTTTAAGCATAGTGCAATATCTTCTCGTCCTTTTATATGCAGTATATAGCTTTCTTTATATGTAGGTTTAGCTTCTGTTGCTACAACTAATTTGATTAACACATCAGCGAATTTATCGGCAGTAAACAAGCATCCCATGCGTGGTGTTAGTCGCTTATATTCCTCAAAATTATAACTACCAGAAGTATTTAAAGCTTCACTTTTGATATCAGATATAGCCCAAATGAAGGCTGTTATAACTGAGGCAGGGGTATTGTTTGTAAGATGATTTTTTGATGCACCTACAAGAGAAGCTATTTTAAATTCAGTTAGTAAATTTTTTGTAGGTGCGTAATGACCAATAAGCTCGCCTTCTTCTTTAGTATTTAGAGAACTATAAGTTCTATTTGAATAGGTTACATTTTTTGGTTTAGTTGAAGTTTCTGGGATTGGATTATATTGTCGGGATAAACGACTAATTGATTGTGTTTGATTCATGAGGTTACTCCGCTAAAATTTATTCAAATAGTTCATGATGATGACATAAACTACAATTGCAATAAATTATACGAAAAAAATAGGAAAACACAAAACAATTAGCGCTTAGCTAGGTTTAACTGTAGTTGATAGTTTTATTGTATGATGCTGTGCATTTATATGTTATAGTTACGAATGTACTACTTATAGCTATATACACGTGGCAGTTGGAAATGCAGGTTTTCAGCAAGTGATTATAAGTTTTT
>CAKNAD010000381.1 GCA_929200515.1 Candidatus Gorgonimonas leptogorgiae
CCGTGCTGTACTGCACTCAGAATAATCTACAGCAAATGTTGAGTTGGAAGCATAGTCTGAAAGAGGTTTTGGTTGTTCGCAACTAGCGTAACCCGCGGCAATGCCCGCTATATAGCCACAAAAAATAGCCAATCCTGGCACTACGTATGGAGATATTTTTTCCACGCAATCTGTTTGTCTTCCAGAAAAAGTACTTTGTACTTGGCTACTATGCTGTACGTCATTAGAAGTTATATTTGGTTGTTGGTTTTTAACATTGACTACGTGCATTTATTTTCTCAATTTTTATTAAATTATTGTTATTCACAAATGTCATCAATTTGGTAGCGGGGGCTGGATTTGAACCAGCGATCTTCGGGTTATGAGCCCGACGAGTTACCAAGCTACTCCACCCCGCACCTAAGATGAGATGAATACTATTACTTATAGCTAGAGTTGTCAAGTAATTTATTAAAGCTTACTGTAAAACCTAATATATTTTAAAATAGTTAATCAATTCCTGTTTTATTGCATGGCGCTGTAAACTATCACAAACAGCTAGCAAATTTGCTAATTCAATTTGTGTTAATTGTTCTAAGCTATGTAATAACAATTGCAATATTTGTAATTGATCATTTTTAATACAATGTTCTAGCAAGCTTACCGCATTATTTATAGGTGAGACGATTATTTTTTGAGATAACAGCGATGGTTGCTTTGTTATCAGTTGCTTAATTGTAGTTAAGTCGCCTAGTGCAATGCTAGTACGCATGATTTCTGTTAACGACATATATTTATGCCAATCAACTTGCCTGCTAAATTTAGGAGCCGCAACACACAAAGGTAATATCATTTCTGTAATTATTTCTGGATTAGCAAATTCTAATAATAACCATGGATCAGTTATCATTCTAGTTAACCAAATATCCATTTGATATAATAAAATAGGTAATAAAATAAAAAACAATGTTCTGCCATTGGCATCACAAAATGGGTGAATCCTTTGTATTAGCGAACAAAGAGCTACGGCTAAATTTATTTTTTTAAATGTATTTTCAGGGAATTCGGTAATTTTTTTATAGTAAATATCTAATAATTGTTGGCAAACTAATGCTCTATCCTGCGAATAACAATAGTAGATATCCATAATAATAGGATGTGTATCTGCAAATTTATCTTCTCTGTTATTAATAATAAAAATAAAAGCTTTGCTATCTGTTTTTCCATGTAAGTCATCTAGTAGTTGTTGCTCTTGTTGGCTTAAACTAGATTTAGCAGATGTTGCTACTGGGCTGTTTACTACAAAATAAATTTGATCATTAAAAATTACTTGCTTTAGCTTTACTGTTATATTTAGTTTGCGATGAAAAAATAGTTCTAATTCTTGCTGGCGTTCCGCAATAGATAACTCGTTGCTGCTATATTTAAAATTATTACTAGGGGTAATTAAGCCTTGCTTTATTAATTGTAAAAATTCATAGCCCATATCACTTGCTATATTGCAACAATAGTGCGTTTTAGGATAGGCACTATAACCGCCTAAAATTGCATTTACATTACGTAAATTTGCAAAACTAATTTTAGCCTTATTAGTTTGTTGCTGTAAATTTAGCAAATATAAAAATCCTCTGTAGCATCTTTCCATGTACAGCCATTCGTTATCTAGTACCAGCATGCCGAGATCGATTATATTGTTGTTATGATACAGGCGTGATTTTTTAAATCTTTTTTCTGCTTCAATACAAAGTAAGTCTATAGATATAGGGTACAGCCTAAGTTGTCTTGCAAGCATTGGATTATTTTTGTTTACTTGAGGAAAACCATTTTTACTATAAAAACAAGTTGAGTTGGTTATATCAATAGATGCTGCATCTTGCCAGCTAGCGCTAGCGTTAATATCAATATTAAGCTTCAAGCATATTATAACTGAAGTTATTAAATCTCTAGCTATTAGTTTTTGTGTGCTAAGTAGTTGGCTATGATCTATTTTAATAATTAATTGTTCTAAAGTAGTTATTTTTTGTGCATCGTTGAGTTTGGTATCTATAATTAAATATTGCAAATGCACAGACACACGTTTGAAAAAACAGATTTTTGTAGAAGATACTATTCTAGGTAAGGTGCCTTTACTATAGGAATCGTAGTTGGTAAGATTAGCCTTTTTAAAGGTATAACATATTTGTTTCAATAAACGCTCTGCTTTTTGATCAATTATACAATGCTGTTGTTGCAATAAACATTTTCTTGCTGTAATTGCTTTAGGTTGCGAGTAAGCATAGCTAGCTGTTTTATTGATAAAAGTTGGGTTAGTGGTTTTTGCTTCAGTTGCTTGAGAAGTAATTAATGTTGGGGATTTTAGTTGTTCTATAACCATTTTATATCCATTTTTAAGTAGCTGCAATTATTGTTA
>CAKNAD010000382.1 GCA_929200515.1 Candidatus Gorgonimonas leptogorgiae
ATCCATTGCTGTAGTTTTTCTCTGCTACGATGAAAACTATATGTATCGCCTTTTTCTGTTGCTATAACATCTAATAGACTATATATGTTTAACTTGTTTTCTTCGCTTACATCAAATAGTATATTTATCTTATCATAAAAGTTAGAATTTAATTCAATTAAAGAATCAGGGTGCAACTGATCATCAGATTTGAATTCTGTTAGCCAAGAACTCATAGAGTATTTATCTAAAATTATAATTAAGTCTTGATAAAAACTATCTGCTAACATACTAGTTATTCTTGCAGGAGAAATTTCTATTGTAGCTAGTTCAATAAACTCTTGTTTTATTACGCTTGCTAAGCTGTTATTTGCTAATGGATCTTTTATTTTATCTATGCCTAATATTTGGTGCATTGTATTATTTAAAGCATTACGAATATGGACTTCATCACCCACCATAAATAAATAGCTATTATCTTGTTTTTTTGCATTTAAATACTCGGTAAGGACTGCATCTAATAACTCTTTTTTTATTATATTAATTCTGCCTGAAACACCACTATTAAGTGAACTTAAAGTATTATATTGATGAATAAATCTAGAGCTTATTCCTGCCCAGCATTTATCTAAATCCACTATACAATCTTCTAAATAACAAGCGATAGTATCTTTACTAAATATATTTTTAGTAGATGTTGTATTTTGTTGCAATTGATATTCAAGGTTGTTTAATACTAAAGTTAAATCGTGTAAAGATAAGACACAACAACGCAGGTAATCTATTAGCTTGCTTTTATCTTCAGGTTGTTTTTCGCCTTGTATACGGATAATTAATTTTTCTAATTTTTCAGTATATTTATTTTCAGCAAAATAATTAGTTACTTCTATAAATTGATTTACTTCTTGAATAAAAATATCTTTAACTTGCGAAAAATTAGCAGTTCTGAGAGTATCAAAAACAGATATATCTTCGCTATACTGATTATTTATATTGCTATTATGGTTTATATTATTAACTGCCAAGTGAAGAGGGGTAAAAAAAGTTTGCATTCTAAGGTTTTCACGCTGTTTTTTTAATTCTTCTGCTGTTTTTAGAGACAACTGTTCTGAAGTAGGCGAGGAATGTTCTTGATATATTGAATTAACTTGCTGTTGATTGACTATACCTGTGTTCATGTCTCATCTTATCCTATTTTATTACGTATATATTTTTAGATAGACTAAAACAATATGATAAAGTTTACTTTTATTAAAAATTTATTTAGCTAATTTTTTGCTTGATAGTACGAATACTTTATATAGAGTATATAAAAACACTATATTTCAAGACAAATAACACGTTTATATAGGTAGCAGATGAAAACACCACCTATATAAATAGATATTTACAATATTGTACATTCACTAGAATTGACTGTTAAAAGATGATTTTTTTCTTCTACAGTTAAGTCACTATTATTTACTAATTCATTGAGCAACGCTAAACTTTTTGTGCTAATATCGGTAAATAGCATTCGTTTTTGTTCTAGAGGTAATTTTTTACTTGCTACTATAACCTTAAAATATTCTGTAACTGTTTTATTATAACCATTCTGTAATGCTATAAATAATCCAAGATAACCATTTTCAGTTTTAGCTTCAATAAGGTTTAATTTTTGTTTATCCGTAAATTGATTAGTATTTAAGATAGCATTAATATATTCTATAACTGTTTTATTATGACCTTCCTGTAATGCGATATATAATCCAGGACAACCATTTTTATTTGTAGCTTCAATAAGGTTTAATTTTTGTTCCTCTGTAAATTGATTAGTATTTAATATAGCATTAATATATCCTGTGACTGTTTTATTATGACCATTCTGTAATGCGATATATAATCCAGGATAACCATTTTCAGTTTTAGCTTCAATAAGGTTTAATTTTTGTTCCTCTGTAAATTGATTAGTACTTAAGATAGCATTAATATATGTTGCAACTATTTCATTATAACCATACTGTAATACTATAAATAATCCAGGATAACCATCTTCAGTTTTAGCTTCAATAATTTTTAATTTTTGTTCTGTAGTAACTCCATCAATATCAATATTTAAGATAGCATTAATATATTCTATAACTGTTTTCTTATGACCATTCTGTAATGCGAGATATAATCCAGGATAACTATTTTCACTTTTAGCTTCAATAAGGTTTAATTTTTGTTCCTCCGTAAATTGATTAGTCTTTAAGATAGCATTAATATATTCTGTAACTGTTTTATTATGACCTTTCTGTAATGCCGTAAATAATCCAAGGTAACCATTTTCACTTTTAGCCTCAATAAGGTTTAATTTTTGTCCCTTTGTAAATTGATTAGTATTTAAGATAGCATTAATATATTCTGTAACTGTTTTATTA
>CAKNAD010000383.1 GCA_929200515.1 Candidatus Gorgonimonas leptogorgiae
TATAAATGATGGTTGACTATCTATTGAAGATATATGCATAATTATTATTTTTCTTTATATTAATGCTTTATTAAATTATACTTTGAGTTTAGCTACAATGTATTATAACATATTTATTGTTAGATATTATTAAACACTTTGTATTTGAAGTTTTTCTAAAAGAAGAAATCAAATAATCTGAAGATAATTTAATTATGACTATATTTATTTCATTATTGTATGTTAATTTACTATTTATAGTTACTGAGTCATTTATAATAAATTAAAAGAGGTAATATATGAAGTTTACAAGTTTAATTTATGCGGCCTTAATAGCTAAAGCATTATCATCTTATTTTGATGGCATTGATGAATCAGATTACCAAGTTGCTAAATCTAAATCATCAAACCTAACATCTTGCTATACAAATAATGCTATGTTTAATATTTATGATAGTGTTAGCATAAACCAATTTTTATATGAGAAAACAGATCAACTACTGACTAATGTTAATACTCAAAAGCAGTTATGTGGAATGGCTATTTATCATAACCAAACTTTAAATAAGGTGTCTATATTTTATGGCCCTACTGGAAAATCACTTTGTAATTACAGCTCCCCCATAATTTGTGATAAATCATCAAAATGTAGCACGCTAGCTATTTATTGTAATAAAAATGCTAGTGATCTACCAGATTATTATAAATATCAGTATATTCCTATAATGAATAGTTCTAGTAAATACAATAAGATCATGCATGATTGCAATGTTACTAATCCACAAGATACTAAATGTTTTCATTTAACTCAAATAAGTTATATACCTTCATCTATGCCACCTACTCCTGCATCTACTGATATAATTACTCATACTACGCCTAATTCAGTTAAAAAGTTATTTGTTGTATTATATTTAGGTTATTTTCTCCCTATACTTGTTACTATAAAAAACACATATTAAGGAAAAATTAAGGATACCATACACTCCAAGATGCATATATTAATGGGTGTTGCTATAAGATTATTAAACAGTTTTAGGTTTTAGAAAACTAGCTTTTTATAATAATTTGTGTATCATATAAGCTTATAATTAGTATTTTTACTTATAACATATATAAAGCACTTTAAATAATAGACGCTATATTTGTCAAATATTCTTATAAAACTTTACTTTAAAGATATAAAAAGAACTATTAACGTAAAATAACATCAAATAAACTATAGTAGCTAGGAAGCTATTTAATAAATTATTTAATTATAAAAAAATTTTGTAAGATATCAGTTTTGCATTGTTTTTTTTAATTGATTTTTTATTCAAATTTAAAACTTAACATATTTATAATTATAAATTAGGAGTATATATGGCTACATATATCGCTAAACAACCTGATAAAAACGGTATTATAGCTTTTTCAGAGACAGAGAACGAAACTTGGGCAACCCTTATAAAAAGACAAGATAAAATCGTAGAACATCGTGCATGTGAAGAGTATCTTTATGGATTAAATAAATTAAATCTGCCTAGAGAATATATTCCACAGTGTAAGGATATTAACTCAGTTTTATTAGATCTAACAGGTTGGTCGGTATTACCTGTACCAGCACTTATTCCAGTAGAAGAATTTTATCAGTTACTTGCTAATCGTCAATTTCCAGCTGCTAGTTTTATACGTAATCCTGATGAATTAGATTATTTAAAAGAACCTGATATTTTTCATGAAATTTATGGTCATATACCATTATTGACGAATCAAAGTTATGCTGATTTCATGTGCTGGTACGGTAAAACAGCACTTAAAGCCACTGTAGCCGAAGCAAAAATACTATCGCGGTTATTTTGGTTTACTATTGAATTTGGTCTTATTAAGCAAAATAATGAATTTAAAATATATGGTGGTGGTATATTATCTTCAAAACAAGAAACTATTTACTCTGTTGAAAGTGATATTCCACAGCGTGTAGCTTTAGACCCCTTGTTAGCTTTACAAAAGCCATATAGATACGATGTTATACAAGAGTTATATTTTTATATTACTAACTTAGAAGATTTATATAAGCTACAAGAAATAGACTTGCTATCTTTAGTTAAGCAAGTAAACAACTCAAAAAAATCATTACGAGATAAACATTTCTGCTAAAGGAGTAATAAATGTCTAGCTGCAACTTAAACGATAAAAGCTGTAAACCATGTGAAGGTGGAACTAGTCCATTAAATGATGGTGAAATTACTAAAATGTTAACTGATGTTAATCAATGGCAAGTCAGTGAGGATAAAAAATCAATTTATAAGGATTTTAAATTCAAAGGGTTTTATAAAACAATGGCATTTGTTAATGCAATTGCTTGGATTGCAAATAAAGAAGGGCATCATCCTGACTTAAAAGTAGGTTATAACTATT
>CAKNAD010000384.1 GCA_929200515.1 Candidatus Gorgonimonas leptogorgiae
AAAACTATTGTGGATTAACTCTGCATCTTTTGGCGAATCCCTGTAAGTTATACTGGTAATAGATGTGGTAACATTGCCATTTTTGATTGTTCTAGTGATAGTTCTTTGGTTGCTATTATCGAATAACAAAAATATCAACCAAACCACTAATGAGATGGGGAATGTAAAAATAGTCAAAAGAATAATAAAAATTGATTTCACGGTAGGTACTCCTTTACCTTTAGTAAAATATTTTGTGTTTGCATTCTGCTTAACAGTTCAGAAACGTTTACATTTTTTTCTGTAGTAGTTTCTGCTTCTGGAATTGCTGTTACTTCTATTTTTTCAGTTTTTTCAGCTTAATTATCTGACTGAATAACTGACGCTAAATCAACAGTCATAGTAACCATTTTTTTACCAAGCTTTGATATGTTTTCAGCCATTCAGATAAATTTAAATTACACCTTCAAAGTAGAAGGTGTATATAAATTAAGAATAAGAATACTTACGTTTTACTATTCTGCCAGATTTTGAAGCTGCCGGGCTTTTAGAGTTGTAATCGAAAGATCTTCTATGAGTATCTTTATAGGTTGTTAGACCCATAATTTTATTACGTACTCTTGTTTTCTTTAGCAGGCTTAAAGTTGCTCTAGATAAATCATTAGCAAGCCAGATAAACGAAGATTCTCTTCCTAGCTTTATTTGCCCAATATTTTTGCTAGAAATTCCAGATGAATTAGCAATAGCTCCTACTAAGTCTCCAGGAGAGATACCATCGTCTCGACCTACTGAAACACGATATTTAGTCATATTTTCGTTTTTATAACTATTGGTATTCGTATTTGTATTGTTGCTTCTAGGTCTGTTGTTTCTAGCTGATGCTTCTTTAGTAAAAGTATCTTCAACTTCTTTAGTAATTATTGGTCTAAATTTTTGTATTATTGCAAACAAAGATTTAATAATGGTGTCGGAATCAAGTTGATCTAGCTGTTTTACTCTAGTTAATAACTCATCAAGCTCTGTAGATTTAACACTGTTTTGTTCTATAGCTAGGATATCATCTATAAATTTTTGTATTCTAACTTCTTTGATGTCTTCGATTCGTGGAACACTCATGTTAATAATTTTACAGCCAGTATTTCTTTCGATGTTTTGTACTATGTTACGTTCACGATGTGTAGCTAATAAAATAGCAGTTCCGCTTCTGCCTGCTCTTCCAGTTCTACCAATACGGTGAGTATAAGACTCAGAGTCGAAAGGTATATCGTAATTAATTACGTGTGAAATTCTTTCGACATCTAGGCCACGAGCTGCTACATCTGTTGCTACTACTACATTTAGTGACTCATTTTTTAGCTTTTTGATTACTTTTTCTCTTGCTATTTGGTTCATGTCGCCATTTAATGCTGCTGCGGAGAAGCCTGACTTATTAATTCTTTCAGCAACATCTACTGTAGCAGTTTTAGTAGCAACAAAAATAATCATTGCAGAAAACTTTTCTACTTCTAAAATACGTAACAAGGCATTACTTTTTTGATGGCGAGCAACTACGCATAATTTTTGTTCTATTTTTTCTACTGTTGAAGTTTTTGCTTTTATTTCTACATATGCCGGATTTTTTAAATATTTAGCTGTTATTTTTTTAATAGTATATGGCATTGTTGCAGAAAATAACGCTGTTTGTTTGCTACTTGGTAACTGTTGCATTATCCATTCTACGTCATCTAAAAATCCCATGCGTAGCATTTCATCTGCTTCATCTAAGACTACGGCTTTTACTGAATTAACATTTAAAGATTTGCGTCTGAAGTGATCCATCACCCGTCCTGGCGTACCAACAACAACATGACAGCCATTGCTAAGAGCTCTAAGCTGCTGGCGCATATCTTGACCGCCATAAATAGCTATAGATTGAAACCCTTTTATATGTTTACCGTATGCTTTAAATGATTCCGCTACCTGAATAGCTAATTCTCTAGTTGGGGCAATAACTAAAACTTGAGGAGACCTATTTTTAGCGTCTATTTTAGAAATTAAAGGTAAAGCAAATGCTGCGGTTTTTCCTGTGCCGGTTTGTGCAAGTCCTAGAACATCTCTGTTTTTTAATATGTGAGGGATACTTTGTTGCTGGATTGGCGATGGTTGTTTGTATCCGTAATCGTCCACTGCTTTAAGAACTTCTTCTGATAGCCCTAAATCTGAAAAGCACGTATAGTTATTTTCACTACTCATTGATAATTCCATTCTTTAATATTTATGGTATATATCTTCTACCTAAAGATGCAGGTGGCAGTTGGAAATGCGGGGTTTCAGCAAGTGATTATAAGTTTTTAGCCAAGGCAGTGTTTCGCAGGTTTAGTGT
>CAKNAD010000385.1 GCA_929200515.1 Candidatus Gorgonimonas leptogorgiae
CAAAAAGCACTTTTTAATTCTCTTATTCAATGTAAAATTGAAAAACAATAGTTTACTAAAGATTTTATAAAATAAATTTATCCAGTAACAAAATCACAGAAATGCATACATATAGCAATTGAAAGGCCACACTTGCAACTGCTATACGTCTAATAAATTCTACTTCATTGTTAAAACACTTTGAAATGCACCTGCATTCCTGTAGCGTTTTGCCTCGAATTAGATCTTTTGCTTTAGCCCTGAAACTTAGCATTTCCATCTGTCACGTGTATATATGGTTTCTATAACAAAAAAACTTTATAATGCTAGTGATATTTAGCTTGTTAAATAAGGGGCTTACTGTTACTATTTTAATTAGTAAATAATATAAACAATTTTTAAAGTCAAAATACTTTGTCAGTAAAGCCATTAAAATATAATAAAACTAAAGGTTGGAATATGCATTACCATGATATTACTGATTTAAAGCCACTACAAAGTTTTAGTTATATTTATAAAAATAATGGAACTTATATTATAAATAAAAAATGTAGTAAAAAAATACAAAATTTTACTTCTGATATTAAATCACTTTCATTGCAACCAAGTGAATTTAAAAACAAGTACGATGATATATGTAAAAAAAGTCATAAATATAGAATAGAAAATTTATACCACATTAATAACAATAATCTATATAATTTAGTTAAATATATTTCATCTGCTCATATAGTTACAAATTCTAATTTAACGTTTCAGGTTTCTAGCTGTAAAAATCTATTAAATATGTTAGAGTATTTTATTGAAAATAAATTTCCGCTATATATTAATAAAACGATAACATCTGCTCTTAAAGAAAATGCGGATAACGAAACATTTTTAAAAGTAAATCTAGCTACTAATAAAATAAAACAACTTTCTAATAATGATTTTCATATTGTTTTAACAAAATTATTAGCAAAAGTACAACAGCCAGTAGAAATAAAGTATTTTAGTGATGTTATAACCGCCATTGCAATAAAGAGTATATTTAATGATAAACAAATAGCATCTTACCAACAAGAAATAGCAAATAAAATAATATTAGGAATAACACATGTATTAAATTATAAAAAAGAAAATTCTCATTATAATCCTCAAGAGGTTCTCTATAAAATACATTCTTTAATTTGTTTAGTAGAATATGAAAGCGTTGTATTGCAACCTAATCTTAAAAAAAAATTAACTCAGGATATAATGTCTTTATTTTATGAATTTGTTAGAAATATAGATTTTAGTATCCCCGATTTAAATATTATAAAAAAACAGTTTGAAAAAATTGACTTGTTTATTAATAGTATTGTTAGTATATCAATAAAAAATATTGCTAAATATTCAGACAGCCTTATTGCTAATATAAACAACATTCAACTCAAATTAAAAGATAAGACTAATTTAATATTACAACAAACAGAAACATCATTAAATAGCTTGTTGTATTATCGTAATGCCATGGATGCTAGTATTATTAATATTTCTAAGATTATTAAAGATGTAATTGAGATAGATTTAAATATACAAAAAATTGCTGACGATCAAGAAAAAATAAATTTTAAAGATGATACAGATGTTAACACTACAACTTTCAGTTCTCTAGTAAAGCGAAAAAATTTGTTAGTTTTAATAGATAATGAAAATAATTACCATTTAAAATTAACAAATTGTATTAGTAAACTTAAAAGAAAAATTAGCCATCTTTTTGCAATATATAATGCATACGATCAAGAATATAATATTTTTAACAAGCATATAGATTATTATAAAAACAGCATGACTGTTGACAAGTTAAAATATTATCAAACATTTATAACGAGAAATTTAATTGATTATTTAAAAAATATACTCTATATGTACATTAAAAAAAATATTAAAATATCAGATAGCACGACTTTAGTAAATATTATAGATAATACACTAATTCCTAAAGCATCTGATATAGAACAGGTAATAAAAATAGCTATTATGTATTATGCCTCAGAGATATTATTAGTTGATAAAATAATTATAGATACAAATAAATTTATAATTAAAATAAGAGAGTTACAACAAAAAAATATCATCGCTAATATTATAAATGAATATACCTGTTTAATTAAAGATGAATAATAGTTGTATATACAGGTGGCAGATGAAAATGTTAGATTTCAGGGCTAAGTAAAATGGTTTAATTCAAGGCAAAATACTGCAGGAATGCAAGTGCATTTCAAAGTATTTTAACGATAAAATAGAATTTTTTAATAGCCCCCGAAGGGCAAGGCTTGGCTTGCTTTTGGTAGTGTTCACAAATCTGTGTCATATGTTAAACTATAACTCTTTATGAG
>CAKNAD010000386.1 GCA_929200515.1 Candidatus Gorgonimonas leptogorgiae
GTCGTAGCAGGCATTGGAGTCGGTACTTTAGCACCAGTAACGTTAACTACAGCTGTATCTACCTTTGGAACTGCATCTACTGGCACTGTAATTTCTAGTTTATCTGGTGCACCAGCAACTAATGCAACTTTAGCTAAGATTGGTGGAGGTGCTAAAGCTATAGGAGGTTCTGGAATTGCTGGTGGTAAGGCTGTATTAGCATTAGCAAATCCAATAGGTTTGGCAGTTGCTAGTGTCATTGCAATAAAAGCAGGGATCAATTATTCTGATAAAAATAAAGAATTTATAGCTAAAGTAAACGAAAAAATAGAACAACTTGAAGAAGAAAATGAAACGATAATCAATGGTATAGGTTCTATTAAAAATACAATTAAACAAACTGAAAAAATTTATTATGGAATTTTAAAATCAGAAGCCTTTTTAACTAAATATGCACCTAAAAATTATCTTGAATTTAATCAACATCAAGAAAAAGAGTTAACTGCATTAATTAATAATGTAAATTCATTTTCTGAGTTATTAAATACAAGAGTATAATTATGGATGCGACATTAACAGGTAGTTATGATGCAGGTAACACTGCATTTGCTGACGATACAATTGCTAATACTAGTACCACTGTATTAAATGATCAACTAATTGCTCAATTTATCGAGCAGATTAATCAAAATCGGCATTCCACAGAAGCTATAGCACAACTTCTACAAAATGAAAATTTTATAAAGTCCTTACAACAGATTGATAAAGTACGTGATTTTATTGGAGATTTGCAGCATATCTTAGGCAATAATTCTACTAAACATGGTGAAATTGCCGAACAAGTTGAAGTTGCTGTGCATAACGCTAGGCAAGCGTTGCACGGGCAGACAATGACCGCAGATATTGATTCTATATCTAGAACTTCTCCGATTGATTATTTGATCGATGGTATTCCTTTTCAATCTAAATTTATCAATGGTGCAAATAGTAATTTAAATCATGTATTAGATCATCTAGATAAATATCCTGATTTTATTGAGCAACATGGGTGCTATCATATACCTAAAGATCATTATGAAACCGTTGCTAAAATTATTAATGGCGAACATATAGAAGGTTTAAAAAGCACAACGCAAAATGCTATTAAAGCTAAAGTAGCTACAATTGAAGCAAAAACTGAGCATAGCTTTGATGAAATAGTATATCCTAGTGTTTCTACTTATGCTGATGTACAACTAGGTAACATAGAGAATACTTTAAACAACCATGATGCTAATTTAGCTAACGAAAATCAGCAAATAAAACAAAACATTCATGCCGATCATAGTGCAAATTTTGCTGAAGGGCTTGATGCCACAGAATTGTCGGCAATGATTAATGGTGTTATTAGTCTAGTTGCAACTGTTTATCAACAGCATAAAGCTGGTAAGTCTATTGTTAATTATACCATTAAAGACTGGCAAAGTTTAGGTCTTAAAGTTGGTAAAGATGCAATTGCTGGCGGTATTACTGGTTTGGTAATATATTTAATAACTAACTCTGTTGGCTTAGCTGCTCCCTTAGCTGCTTTCCTTGTTAGCTTTGCAAAGGCGATATCTGCACTATTACAACAATATAACAAAGGCGAAATTAACACTAAAGAGTTTTCTAATTTAGCTAAAATACGATTGAGTCAATGTATTACTATCAGTTTGTGTACTTTTTCTGGGCAAGTATTAATTCCTATTCCATTTGTTGGTGCTTTAATTGGTGCTGTTGCCGGGCAGATATTAGTAAACTTCACTAAAACTAGTTTGCATGCAGATATACAACAACAGCTTGCTAAATTTACTGCAGAATTAAATGCAAGAAAACAGCAAATATTTGAGCAAATAGATGCTAGATTTAAAGTTTCAAATGATTTAATAGCTGCTGCTTGTAATACTAATGATAATAATATAGATAAAAACAGTATCAAATTAGCCCGCTATTTAAAAGTATCTGAAAATAAAATTATTAAAAATAAACAACAATTAGATGACTTTATGCTTAGTTAATAGTTTCTATATGATACATGCAAGATCTTAAAGAAGTTTATCAAGCAATAAACAAAAATTCAGCAGAGTATGCACTTGATAGTTTAGAAGAAAAATAGAGCAAGAAATACCCTGCTGTGTTAAAATCTTGGAGTAATAAAAGGGAATATTGCTCAGCTTATTTTAAGTATCCCGAACATACTAGAAGAATAATTTATACGACAAATACAGTTTAGAACGTTAACTAAAACAAAAGGTGCGTTTTTAATGAAAATAGCTTGCTTAAATTCTTATATGTTGGGATAATTAATACATGGCGGATGAGAATTCAGGTTTCAGTGC
>CAKNAD010000387.1 GCA_929200515.1 Candidatus Gorgonimonas leptogorgiae
ATCACCAGAAGGAACTAGAAGCGTTAACGTTTTCGGTTGTTTGCTTTTTTTAACTTTGACTTCGGCATTATATTTAATTTTATCAGATATTTTTTTCATAACATCAGGATGTTTTTTTGCTAATATTTTTTTTATATCTGGGTATGCTGCTTGTTTTGCGTTTAAATTTTCACTTTCTGCTAATATTTCTTGAATTATCTGAAGAACTTGCTCATCTTTGATAAACGTATCTGACATCCTCGTAAGGCATGAAATAAAGTTTGTACTTGTCTCTGCAACATAGCGCTCAAAGTTTACTCTATCTGTATTTAATATAGACTCATCTGCTACTAGAAACATTGAAACTCTAAATCCCTGTGCCAACTTAACAAAACAATCTAATGTTATATTTTCTGTTTTATTGCAATAAAGTGCAATCTTACAAGACGACCTTATTTTCTCTGAAGCTAACTCTAATAAGCTTACTGTCGCTTTATCTGCTTGATGTAATAAAGACTCCGACCTTGAAAGCTTGGTTTTTGAAGTAACATACCTTCTAAATGCAAAATAGTTATGCCGCCGCTCTAGTAAAAGATTTTTATAACCATTAATTTTAGATAATATTTCAAAAAAACTACAATCTTCAGATAAAAGACTTTCATCTTTTTGATCTCCCGCTAGTTTTTCTAACATTTTTTCAAGCTCATTTCTTGCTTTCTTCTTAAATTCTTTGTTGATTTTTCTATAGTTATCTGCTGGTAGATAATTTTGCTCTACTAAAAATATTATAATTTTATGTACAGCTTGCATATGTTTAGGTGTTTTGCAGTCATCTATTAATAGACAAACAGATTTTTTTATATCCGATAACTCCATCTTCTTCACTTTTCTTTCAGAAATAATGCAGTGTAAATGATCCTTCCAAATTAAATCTTTTGTATTATCAGTGGTATGATCTGTTATATAGTCTTCAATAAAAGCAGATAAATCATAACTAAGTGAACTTATTGATTCTGTAATAAATTTTGTAGTTTCGTTAGGCATATTCAAATCTAGATCATTGCCTTGTTCTAAAATTTTTCTAATACTATACGAATTTATATCGTTTATATGTCTATTTCTAGAAGCATCTACATTCTGCAAAAATGTCCTATACTTGTCACGTGCATCATAATGTGTTATGAAAAAAAATTTAGATCGGTGAACATTTACCGCTCTTTTTCCATTTTGCTGCAATGTGGTATTTCGACTCTTTCTTCCTCTTATCGTACTAGACAAAATAGATAAAGGTTTATGTGTTTTACCATAACGAATGTCATGTAATTTATTGGTGGGCATAATATACCTTGTATTATAATACCTCCAGCATTTATTTAAATAATGGAGATTACCTTAATAAATTTATCCTAATATTTTACTTTATATCATTTATTTTTATTTATATAAGTCTACCCTCTTATTACTCCAATTATGTATTAAAGCGTCCGCAAAAGTATCCGCAGTCCGAATAACAGCTTGCTGGATTCTTGCATCTTGTTCTTCTTGTTCATCTTGTGCTTTTTGGTCAGCTTGTGCTTTTTCTTCTTGTTCAGCAATTTCTTCGCTCTTTTTTTCGTAACCAGAACTTTCTACTGTCTCTTTAATATCTATATACTCATTAAATTGTAAATTATTTTCCTTAAAAGCCATCAGTTTTTTATTCATATCCATAATCCCGTTAATAATTGTTGTATTCTTCAAAAAATAATCCTTATTGTCTATTATTTGATTAGAAAGTTCTAAACATAACTCATTAAATATGGGTTTCAGTGGTGTTCTTAATATAATTTTTAGTTTGTCTTTTGATAGTAGATCTAATATAAAATTTAATGAACTGTATATTTCCTCAAGTATGAAATCTGTATCTGTTACTGTACCAGTGTTCATAGCAATAAGTTTCTCATTTGTAATACTAACAAATCTTTCACTAACTGATTCTAGTCTTTCTGCTACTTGTGCATTTAGATGGAGTAATATTTTTTTGCCGCTCTTAGATATATTATTTTCTAAAAAGGTTAAATAATTTACTAGCTCATATATATTCTTTTTAGTATTGTCATAATCATCAGGAAGATATTTTACTATATTAACTTGCATATAAGTCTTATTAATAGTAACGTCCAAAAGTTGTCCTCTAAGAATGTCATATTTGTTACCAGATAGCATATTTTGATTTAATGAGTCTTTTATCATTTCATTAAAATACACTAACGATTTATACGAATTTATATAGGATATTCCCTGATATAACGTAACAAAAAAATCAGATTTTTCAATTCTTTCTGCCTGTTTA
>CAKNAD010000388.1 GCA_929200515.1 Candidatus Gorgonimonas leptogorgiae
TAAATTTAACTATATTAAAATACTTTTCTACCTGTCGTTGAACGGGAGGAGCTGATATTATATCTAGTTTTTGGCATCTTTTATTGATCAATCCTATTCTAATAGCTAACCATATTTAATAAAATTAATATACTAAATTTTTATATTTTTTCTGTTTAAATTATAGTTTTTATTATTGTAAGCTAAAGTATCTTTTGGCGGATTAACATTAAACCAAGCTAAAATAGCGGATGAAATTTCTTGAGCTATTATGTGTTGATGCTGATCCTCTGCTAGTTTCGTCGCTTCATCAATATTAGTTAAAAATCCAGACTCAACCAAAACTGAAGGAATACGCAAAGATTTTAGCACAGCAAATGAAGCATTATATACTTGTTTCTGATGTAGTTTTCCTAGTTTAGAAAGATTATCTAATATTTTATTTGCTATTTCATAACTAGAAGATTGTAATAAACTAAATTTAGAGTTGTTATTTTTTTGTAGATTATATTTATCTATGTCTAGCCAATCGGATATACCAAACAAATCGATTTTAAAATTGATATCATTATTTGTTTTTTTTTGTTCAATTTGAGCACTTTCAGGAGAAATTACAAATACAGAAAATCCACAAGCTTTAAGATTTTTAGAGCCGTCTGCATGGATTGAAATAAATAAATCGGCACGATTGTTTTGAGCTATTTGTACCCGTTCTTGCAATTTTATATATGTATCATTATTTCGTGTTAATATTGCTTTAAAACCATGATGTTTATTTAGTAAGTTAACTAATTTATTAGCAATACTAAAAGTAATATCTTTTTCTAATATATTACTCTTATAATTAATACAACCAGGATCCGCCCCGCCATGCCCAGGATCAACTACTATAATAATATCACGAAGGTTATAATTATCTTCGTGCTTAGCTAGTTCTTGAGAAAATTTTTTTATGGTTTCTATCACTAAATATTGTGGTAGCATGGTTGTTGAAGCGGTTAAAAACACATTATAATCAATATTATTTTCTAGATCACAGATAATTCGCAAACACTTTGAAGATTTCTGTCTTAATACTCCAGATTTAATTGGTATTTTAGTATTATTAAAATTTAGTGAGTACTCTATTCCTGTATTGTGCCAATTATGATTGTATAAATCTATTAATAAATTGCTACTTAAAGTACTAGTAATTGCTTTAGTTGAACTAGGCTGATCGGTTTGTGATATATCAATTACTAAATTATTAGTTTTCGATGAAAAATAATGTGCTAACTTAATGGGGTGTTCTGCTAATGAAAAAAATACTGAATGTTTTTGAATGTTTTTTGTTCCATCTTCAGATAACTTTTGAATATAATCAGCATAAACAGGTTGAAAACTAAAAATAAAAGCACATAATACACTACTGAAAAATAAATATTTAGTAAATTTTAAACTAAGAAAATGCTTATTGATAACGATAATGAATTTATCTGTATATAGCAGTAAGTTTATTAATAACCAAGTCACTAGTTTAATCCTTTAAATTAACTAAACTCCTTATACTGCTTAATAGATTAGCTCCACTTGGTGAGCTAGAAACTATATGTATTGATCGGCAATTATCTTCATAGTAGAGATAAATTTTCGCATCTGGTTTTTTTAAAATACCAGAGCCATTATCAGGCCATTCAATAAGAGAAATCCCAGTCATTAACTGTTCGCTAATACCACTAAAAAATAATTCTTCAGGGTCTGCTATTCTGTATAAATCTAGGTGGTTAACACAAAAACCATTAATGTTATAATGCTCTATTATAGTATAAGTAGGGCTTTTGATTCTGTCTTTATACCCCATAGACGATATAATTGCTCGACATAGACTAGTCTTACCAGTACCTAGATTACCATAAATAAAAATATTTTCGGTTCCCATCAATGATTTGGCTAAACACCAACCTATGTGGTTAGTATCTTCTAAGCTATATAATTTCCAAGTGTGGCTGTCTTGCATAAAAGTTACCAGTAAAATATATTTTCAAAAAAACATTTCTATATTATTAAAAATAAACGACTAACATAATTTAATAATATTCGCCTAATTATAATCTAATGTGTTATAATAACATATTTATTATTGGAATATTGACATTCTCTTATTTTTTATCAATATCCTTAGAAGAAAACGAATGATATAATAGTCATTAAATATACTATAATGGTATGTTATTATACACTTTCTACTTGAAGATAGTTTTTTTAGAGCTTAGTAAAAAAATTTAATTCAAGGTGTTTATACACGTGGAAGTTGGAAATGCGGGTTTTCAGCAAGTGATTATAAGTTTTTAG
>CAKNAD010000389.1 GCA_929200515.1 Candidatus Gorgonimonas leptogorgiae
AATTAATTAACAGTTATACAAAAAATAAATAATAAGGCAACATGAAATATGAATATTGCATATATATTTTCATCTATTGGACCTCTAATATTTTCTACTGTTTTATCCATATCACCAGATACTAAGTTACCGCTTAACTCAAAGCATAATCTAGCTAATAAATTACAATGTTATCAATGTACTAATTATGTTAAATTAGATAAAAATAAAAACATCTCAGATATTTTTAAAAATTGTACTCAAAACATTATCACTTGTATCCCAGGTCGTTACTTTTGTGGAGTAGATTTAGATCAAAGAAAATCTTTAGATAACTATTTTGCTTGTGGTATAAAAATTATAAGACAAAGAAAATCTTCATATGATTATAAAGTCGAAATGGGCTGTATGGTAAAAGAAAGTTGTTTTAACCAACAACCTTCTTTATGGAAATCTCTAGATTATGATATACCTACTTCTTTTATATTTAATGAATGCTGTGAAGGTGATAAGTGTAACCAAGAAGAAAATCTAACAAAAGCACAAAAATTATTAACTACAGGAATTATATATTCAGAAGATCATAATAAACTATGTCCAGGATACTCCAATAATTACCGAATTATTACCTTACAACAACCTAATACAGTTAAAAATATTAATATCGATGATGGTTCTAACTTATTATTAACAATAGATCGTATTGAAGATGTAGTATATAGAAATAGAAAAAGTAATTATACAGGAAGCATATGGTCTCTTCAAATGAAATCAAATAAGCGTATGCTACCCTTATTTTCTTTTAATACAGCAGGTGAAATGTATAAATTCGCCAATAAAATAAATAACTCAGGTTTAATTAAAAATAATAAAATTTTTTATGTTTTTGCTAATTCAATGCATATTTGTAATTTCACCAAAGAAGATGAATCTAGTATACAATATACTTATAAACTAGAAGGAGTTGCTGATATTAACCTATTAGTAAATATAAAAGTTAACCCCCCCGCTATAGTTGATAGAGAAAAAATATTGGGTAAAAATATTAGGTGATTATGCAACAAAAAAATAATAGTGCTAATAAATATATAATATTATTAAATAATACAATATTTCTATTAATTAATTTTTTTGGTTCTTTTAAATTTTGTGTGGGTAAATTGTATAACATTATAAAGAAAGCTGATAAAACAAAACAAAAAGAGTTTATATAAATGACCTAAAGTTAAAAAAACTAGAGAATGATATTATTCTTTTTATGGATTCAGTTTGTCCTTCACAAAATACTAAATTTACATACGGGTTAATCAAAAGGGTATTAATAAAGTAATAGAAACAACAGCAAGTAGAACGTGTCTTAATATTGTAAGTGCTATTAATCTGCAAGATTTAACAAACCCAATATTTAGCAAATTTTATAAGAGCAATAGATAATTTTCAGGTGTTTTTAAAACCTATATTTTGAAGTTTATTATTTAAATATTAATTGCTTCACTGTAAAATAACTTGTGCTATTCGTAAACTTAGATTATAATCTAAAATGATTAATGGTGACATGTATGTGATTTAACTAAAACTTTTAATTTTAATAACAATTATAAGAGAAAATTATTATGTCTAATTTTAAAAAAATTATTCCTATTTTAATTATATTATGTTCTTTTAACTTATGGGCAAGAACATATGAAGAAACAGTATGTTACTTATTGGAATTACTTGACTTTGAAAATAAAATATTAAAAGTTGAGGAATCTTCTGTAGAGCTGCAACTAAAGATATTTCCTCACCTAGCTCCATATAAACAAGTTACGAAAAAATTTTTCAATATCTGTATGCACGAAAATGATTTTTTAAAAAACAAAACTGTAGATATATATCAAGATACCTATACTATAGAAGAGTTAGATGAACTAATTGATATACTTGAATCACATCCCATAATAAAAAAATATATGGCTAAAAATGAAGATATCACACAACAATTAATCGAGGCAATGCAAAAAAAGGTAGTGGAAAAAAAAGATCTTTTAAAAACTATGCTAGAAGAAGCAAGCAAAGAATTAACAAAAAATAAAGGTTCTAACTCTGATGAGAATTCTAACTCTGATGAAGATTCTAGTTCCGATGAAGATTCTAGTTCTGATGAAGATTATAGCTCTGATGAAAATAATTTCTTTACTAAAAAGAAGATCTATGATGAAAATAATAGCTCTGATGAAATGTTCTGATACATATAATAATATGTAGTAGCTAAACTTGACCTAACAATAACCTTAAACAGACAAAAAAATATGAAACCAAACTAGCATACTTTCAAAGAAAGC
>CAKNAD010000390.1 GCA_929200515.1 Candidatus Gorgonimonas leptogorgiae
TGCGATAATTGTAATCTTATATAATCATTAGAATCATCGTTGTCGAAGTCATGATCTCCTTCGTTATATCCCCAAAAAAACATGTAATCAATGCTATTTAGAGTTAAGTTATCAATAGTTGTTAATATTTTTTTACTATTAGGCATTAACCTAATAGCTATCCATTGATGTATTTTTTCTTTACTATAGTTCAAATAATTGTTTCTAGGTTCTTCTTTTTTAGTATCAATTAAGCTAGATATACAAAGTTTATCTGCCTCTGCTGCATTAAATAATGTATTTATAGGGACAAAGAATTTAGTGTCTAATGTTTTTATCTTGTGTATTAAATCTTTATTAATTTTATATTCAGTTAACCAAGAATCCATTGAAATATCAGTTAATGCTGCAGTAAACTGCTGATATATCTTATTTGCTAAAATACTAGTTATTTTTGCGGGAGAAATTTCTATTTTTATCAATTCTATAAATTCATTTTTTATTGCATCAGGCAAACTCTTGTCTTCTAATGAGTCCTCAATTTTATGCATCCCTAAAACTTCGTGCATGAGATTATATAGTGAATTATGTATATGTATTTCATTACTATCTAAAAACAAATGTTGATTCTCATGTTTTTTTTTAGTTAAATAGTCACTAATAATTGTATTAAATAACTCTTTTTTTATTATATGTATCTCTCCTTCAATACCTTGATTTAACGAACTCAATATTTCATATAGGTTGCTTAGCTTATTATATATTCCTGCCCAGCAGCTATCTAAATTTATCATGCATTCGTCTAATCTTAAGGCAATAGCATCTTTACTAATAGCGATGTGTGCAGATACTGCATTTTGTTGTTCAAGTTGATATTTAAAATTTTCTAATAGGATAATTAAATCGTGTATTTGATAAATACAATTACTAAAATTATTTTTTAGATAGTCAGTATTGTCTTGTGTAGGCTCATTTTTTATTCGAGATATTAATTTTTTTAAAACTAGCAGCTGTCTATCTTGACAAAAATATTTAGTTATCTTAATAAAGTTGTTTAACTCAGTATTAAAAATTTTTTTAAGTTCTGTATAATCAGCATTGCTGACATTATTAAAAAATGAGTTGTTTCTAATGCTAGCATTTGAACTAATATCATCATTATTTATACGAGTGTTTTGTAATATAACAGGATTAAAAAAAACTTTCATCCTGCGCTCTTTTAAGTATTGTTCTAGAACTTTAGATGTTTGTTCTATGTTTTGTGTGTTTATAGATACTGATGGCTGACTGTCTATTGAATATATATTCATAATTATTATTTTTATAAAACCTTGATTTGAATTTAGCTTTAAATTTTAGTATTGTAATATAATTTTATTTAATAACTAACTTCCTATTAATAAATATTTATGATATTACACAGTAATTTGATTTTTTGAAAAGATTTCTCTTGTCTTTATTAGTTAAACTACTATTATTTATGATTACCTCGTATAATTCAGGATGTTTTTTGCTGATTTTATTAATTAATTTTTCTCTATATTTTAATTCTAATTGTTGTTCATATAATATATCCTTAATGTATTCTTCACATATATTATTGTAGCCATTTTTTAAGGCAACAGATATACTAGAAATAATTAATTTATGATTTATTTCCATAATTTGTTGCTTTTGTTTTATATCCAGCATATCGTTAGTTAATACAAGATTTATATATTCTTTAACTGCTGTAGTCTGCCCATTTTCTACTGCTGTTAATAGCCCAGGAAAACCATTTTTATTTTTTGCTTGAATAAGATCCAACTTTTGTTCTTTAGTAAATTCATCGCTAGTTAATATAAGATTAATATATTCATTAACTACTGTATGATGCCCTAGAAATAATGCTACGGATAATCCTAAGATATCTTTATTATTTTTTGCTTGAATAAGATTAAACTTTTGTTCTTTAGTAAGTCCATCGTTATCTAATATAAGATTAATATATTCTTTAACTGTTGTATGATGACCTTTCACTAATGCCGCATATAATCCTGGAGAACCGGCATTATTTTTTGCTTGAATATTATTAATAAAGATATCTATAGAAAATTTATCTTTATTGGTTAATATATGCTTTATACACAAATAAATGATTTTATCGTTACCATCATAAAAACTGTTGTGCAAACTATAATTTTCAATATTTAAATTTTTATCTTGCAATAATAATTCTACTAATTTTGGATGATTATATTCGATAGCTAAAGCAAAAAGAGTCTCATTGCTAGCTATATTATTATATTTTGTATATTTATTAGAATCTAATATA
>CAKNAD010000391.1 GCA_929200515.1 Candidatus Gorgonimonas leptogorgiae
TTACAGTGCGAAAACAAGATATTTATGCCTTATATCTCGCAACTAAAGGAGCGGGTTTTACGGCACTTTTTGATAAAGCTATTTGTAGCTAGCTTATAAAATTTTATAATATTTCAGTATAACTACAAAAATCATATTAGGATTTACCCAATGACTAAAATTATAACTTACTTTTTTTTATCTACTTTATCATGGCATATTTTTGCTGCAAATGATGATATATTCTGTGAAAAAATAATTTATCATAAATATTTAATAAATAACCTTAATTTATTATTTGAACTTAAAGACCGTAAAAAAAATTGTATAATTTCACCTTTTTGCAATAATAGATTCATTGCTACACATCTTTTTTTTTCTAAATATAAAACAAACAAAGAACATTTAGAATCGTATAGTAATAATAATCTATATTACCACAGTTCATTTATACCAAAAAATGAAGACAACCAAACAGTAAAGACCATATTTGAAATAAAATTTATTGCTGAGTTTCAAAATAATTGTTTACAGTTAACAAATTCATATTTTTTTTTCGCCGCAAATAGCACAATAAATTCCGTTAAAAGTTTATTTATTATTTTTAGTATATCTTCTTTATATAAACGAGATAAATCTGGATGGGAAGCAGTTCGTTTTTCTATAAACGACAACTATATTATAGATATAGTTTTACCTGATAACAAACAACTACCACCTATATATAAACAAAATAAAATCATTCTAAAATTAATTACTTCTCTAAATAAGCTAGATAACAAACATGCAAGCTATATAAATATAAAACTACCACTCTTTAAAATTGATTGCACTAAAGATATTTCAGAATACTTGAATGACTACATATTGCAAAAAGATACATATACTAAAAAACAAATACTTGCGAAATCTAAAAAAAATCATAACTTAATAGAAAACACTAGTATCAATCAAGAGATTTTACTCGAATTTAAATCTAAAAATTTATTAATTACAAATACTGCACAAGACAGCCCTAACACAATTAGAGATTACTCCAAAGAACCAAAATTTGATTTTATTGTAGATAGAGCTTTTTTTATTATCATAAGTAAAATTGGTAAATATAAAAAAAATGAAAAAAACAGTATTATTTTAATGGCTAAAATAGAAAATCCTACCTTGAAACACTAACTGTAGCATTATGTATTAATAATAATATAATCATACTTTCATCCCCGTTTTTTTTAGCTATAGATAAAGGGGTATCATCTCCTGAAGCTAGAGCATCTGGGTCGGCACCAGCATCTAGTAAAGCCCTAGCTGTATCTATGTGACCATTGCTTACAGCAGCATACAAGGGAGTATCTTTTCCAGAAGATACTGAATTCGGATCGGCTATTCCTATAGTGGAATGTTTTGTAAGCAAAACTTTCACTATATTAGTATAACCACATTTTGCCGCTACATAAACAGCTGTTTCTTTGCCATAAAATCTACAGTTTACATCAGCACTAAAATCTAATAATAGTTTTACTGCTTGCAAATATCCTCTCCATGATGCCTGATATAAAGGTGATTTTTCTCCTATAAATCTATTTGCGCCTACTCCTTTATTTAATAGCATTTCCATTATTTGTATACGACCATTCGTTGCTGCTATAAATAGTGGATTTTGATAACGACGCATTAGCTCATCTATATTGTTTTCTTGTCTTAACAACCAACTGACAATAGATACATGCCCGGATGCAACTGCTTTATTCATAATAGTTGTTCTATCTGAATATATAGTACCATTCTCTAATGTTACATCAGAATAAAACCCTTCATTTACTAAAAATTCCATCATGTTTATATCTTTAGCACATACAGCATGATATAACGGATTATTAAACCCGAATAACTTTTCAGTTGGAAAGTTATCCTGAAAATAATTTAACAATATTTTAGTTATATCTTTATTTTTTAATCTTGCTGATGTGATTATAGCTATTTTAGTTGTTTCAAATAATTTCTTCGTGGTTTTAAAATATTCGCCTGCATTTAAACAATCGATTAAATCAGCACAGTTTGATTTATTAATTGAGCTTAATAAATTATTCTCCCAATCTTGTATATTTGTTTCATACTCTATAATATTGCGATCAATAAGTTTTTGATTTGCTTGCTCATAAAAAGTATCTTTTAATTTGCGAAGTATATTAGTCTTATTTTGCGAAACTATATGGCTATTATTAGTAAACTGAACATGAGGTATATGGCTTTTAATTAAATTCATAGTTATTATTTATTATTATTATTATATTTTAAAAATGTATTAGTTATAACT
>CAKNAD010000392.1 GCA_929200515.1 Candidatus Gorgonimonas leptogorgiae
TTATGCCTTATATCCCCGCCCTAAAGGGCGAGGCTTTACGGCACTACTAGGTAAGAGTTAATATCATATAATAAAGGAACAGAGTTTTTATTTTGTAAACTTAGATCTTTCAATAAGCTAAAATGAATATCCAAGTTTACGATAAGTTTTTAAGAGTCGCAAAAGTATTTCTATCTCTTAGTCAAGAGCCACTATGGGTGGCGACATTAGTTCCGCGTTAGTGATTCTTGAGCTAATTGACACAAAACATGTAAAACATTGACTTAGCTAAAAATTCATTAAGCATATTATAATTTTTGGAATAAAACAGCATATGGAGTATAGCTATGGCTAAGTAAAAAATCTTTAATTGTAGCATCTACTTGCTGATTATTATTATCAGAAATACAGGTTACTGTTTCATCATTATGCAGAAATACTAAATCATTTTCTATAGTCAAACAAATATAATGGGAATTATTTAAACTCCCAGTAAAACAAATTATTACTTGCGGAAGAATAGTTATATTTTCTTTACAATTAGAAGATTTAACATCGGTAATATTAATGCTGTTATGTGCTAAAGTTTGTGGAAACATCATATTTATAATTGCTGATTTTTGCCAAGATATATCTCTTGAATTTAAAGAGCTTAAACTAAAGTATATTATAAAGCTATTAAGGTTGGTTATATCTGCTTCTACTTCTTCAAATAAATTTCCTGGTATTTTTATATTTTTATTTTTATTTTTAACTATATTTATACCTTGTTCATATAATTCTTTATTACTCCAGTCATATATTCCTGTAATTTCTTTATTGTGAAATTCTAAGTATGAGCTTATAGAGTTATACTGTTTGTCCCTGGTAATATGTATAATAACTGGATTACCAACTGGTACTTTACGACAAATTTCAATGCTATTGTCAGTATAAGTAGGATCAGAGAAAAACCCTGTAATATAACTATTAACATCGATATTATGCTGAGGGTTATCTAGTTTAAGAATTTTTATAATAGACATTAAAAACAAGTTAGCATCTTGTTTGCCATTACTAGATGCGTTTTTAAATATTTCTTCTAAGCCATACTTATGAGTAGCATCTGTTTTAATAAGTTGCTGCAATTTTTCTATAAAACTATTTTTTAGGTTGTTTAATTTATTTTCTGCAATAAGGCTGTTATTTGCATTATAATGATACAATTCCCACATATCGCAAAAAATATTACGAATTATATTTATAGTGCTAGTAGGATCTTTTAAAATAAAATTTTTTAGTAAATAAATATCATTATCAGAAGCCATTAAAAATAATAATTTAAATGATGAATTTAACCAACATAAAGAACCATTATTTGATAATCCTAGTTTTGTTGTAGTATGACCATTGATGCTTTTATCAAACGTTATCTCTGTTGAGTGTTGCGTTAGATTGGCAATTAGAGGATCTGAAGGCGGTAAAAAAAGATCAAACATATATGCCCCTTTAGCTGAAAAACCAAATCTTTAAGTAGAAATCGTTTATACATGCTCATTTTGTTTATGTTGTTATCAAGGTAAAAGATATGCTGTATACAAGATAAATGCAACCTTTGCAATTTTATAAGCTAAAAATACATGTAGTAGTTGTAATACTAGTTTAATCAAATGATTGTAAATCTTTTGTGTTTTATATGTTTGGTGTCAACTAGATTCAAAAAATTAATACAAGATAAAAGTTCATAAATTTTTATGAAGGATAAACTAGTAGACATCGGTTGTATTTAATTAAGTAACATGCCTATCAGTAGTAGGTTTGCATCTTTCTATAAATATACTGAAAATATAGGCTAAAATTCTATATGAGGATTATAAAAAGTTTTCTACTTATATAGTTCCCTTGAATTATAGATTATTAAAATTAGTTGGTAGATGTTGCTTGAAGATACATATTGCCAGCAAGTAATGTTAGGCTTATTAGACAAAGAACCTACTTTTGCTTTGGTGTTTTATATTAGCGCTAAATTAAAAAGTAGTAATTCAGTTTAAAGCTAAAAAAACGCAACAGTATGGGAAACTATTAAAAAGATTTCTTCCGTTATTAAAAATCTTAAAATGCTACCAGCATTCTGAAGGTGTTTTGCCATTGATTAAATTTCTTTACTACTCTCTAAAAAATATACCTTCAAGTAAAAGATTTGTAGTCATGACCTCAAGCTATATAATCCATAAGATAATATCTCAAATGATTATATACACGTGGCAGTTGTAAATGCGGGTTTTCAGCAAGTGATTATAAGTTTTTAGCCAAGGCAGTGTTTCGCA
>CAKNAD010000393.1 GCA_929200515.1 Candidatus Gorgonimonas leptogorgiae
CTCGAGTTAATAATAACTTAGATAACATCTTACAGCAGTTTACCAATGTTGCTGACCAAACAATAAATAAAGCTGATTTCAACCAAATATTACAAAATGCAACCAATATATTTGCCGATACCCAACAACTTAATATGCCCCTAAATATCAATGATGTTCAAAGCATACACGACTGCATTTTTTGGATACATAAAGAGTTTGTTGATGCCATAGGACCTGTAGCGATTAATTCTAATTTAGGAACTATTACTAGATATAAAAATGTTGATATAATAGTATTTTCTAATACAAAAGAACAACAAGATTTAGAAAAGCTATGTTTTAAAGCGCTAGATAGCATATATACTTATAATCGCACTAAAGTTATTTTAATGAAAAATGCCATTATAGTATCAATAAAACTAGGTTGTCACGCCTGTACCATAGAAATGCTTGAAGATGCAGAAGCAGGAAAAGGCAGAACTTTAAAATTAAAACTATTTGATGATTTTATTACAGGGGAAAAATATATTCAAGGTAGACTAAAGCGTTTTTTATTTATTACACAACTTTTGCATAATATGGATTTTTCTAAAAATGCCTCTGAAATAAAAGCATCAGTAGAAGAATCTACAGGAATACTTTCAATAGAAATTTCACATATAAAAACTAAAGATATAATGTTAAATAAATTCATAAATTTAATTTCACTATTAAATTCATTTTACAATTTAGATCTGGTTTTAGAGTTCTGTGATATTGACAAACAAAATATCAATTGGGATTTTTCTATATTAAAACAAAAAATAGCTAATCCTTTTTCAGTAGAAAATCAATTAGAATTCAACCATTTTTTTTTAATGCTACATTTGTTTATAATAAAAGGCAATAAATCTTTTGATGATAGTTTTTCTTATATTAATGAGAAAAACCAGCCTTTATTGGAATTAGTAAAAAAATTAAACACTAGTAATAGTCTAGATTCGGAAGAAATACAACATTTACTTAATAAGATAGATCTAATTGTTCAAGAAAAATTATTATTTGATTTATTGGGGGCTGATGTTACATCAATTATAAGCTTTGCTAAGGAAAAGTATCCTAATTGGTTTACGAAGAAAGAAATTTTTATTAAATTAGTTTTTCTTAATGGAATGCTACTTGAACATGCTAGCGATGATCTACGTAATGATCAAGATGTAGTTTTAGTAGCGGCTACTCAAGATATAATGTCTTTAGAATATGCAGGTATAAAAATAACTGATAACATGGAATTTATGTCACATTGTATTTATAATATTCATGTAAATGCCTTGATATATGCTAGTGAAAAAATAAAAAACAATAAAAAAATAATTAAATTTATTATTGAAGATGATATTTTTCTTTTAGAATATGCTGGTATTGATATTCAAAAAGATGAAGAGCTAATGTTATTAGCAATTCAATATGATTATCTATCTTTTCAGTATGTTAGTGATAAATTGCAACACAATAAAGAATTTATTTTAAAAGCTATCAAAACAGATTACCGTGTATATAACTATATTAGTAGTAAGTTTAAAAACGATCATCAAATTTTACAAGTTTATAAACAAGCGTTTACAAAAATAAATTACTGATATACACCTAATAGATGAATATGTATTTTTTCAGAGATTAGCAAAAAGATTTAATTTAAGTAAAAATACCGCAGGAATACAGATTACATTTTAAGGTGCTTTAACAATGAAGTAAATATTTTTACTGCTCCTAGCGGGGGCTTTTAAACTGCGTGACTACTTTTTAATTTAGTGTGTATATAAACAGCTAAAGTAGATGAATTGTTTAACAAGCTAGAAATTACTTGCTGAAAAGATGTATATTCTAGCTGATATTGAACTTATAACATTATTTTATGACTAATACCTTAGTAAGATATTAAATAAGGTCTTAAAATGAATTCTAAAATAACTACAAATAATTTTATTCAAAATATTAATAATAAAAACTCGCAAAACACACGGGTTTCTATATTAAGCAATTATACATATAATCATACATCAATAGGTAATGTTAGCGGTGTACAACGTAATATTAAAAAAACAATCGATAAAGCAATAGATCGTGAAGCAGTTGGCGGTAAGGGAGCTACTTTATATCGTCTACAACAAGCCGGTATGCCAGTTCCTGAATTTACCACTATCGATGTTAATACTACAGAAAATTTAGAACAGCATATTTTAGATATTAATAGTTTAAAACCTTTTATTAGCAATATTAAAAGTTTTGATTTGTCAGTAGTTAATATAGCTAACAT
>CAKNAD010000394.1 GCA_929200515.1 Candidatus Gorgonimonas leptogorgiae
TGCCTTGAATTAGATCTTTTTCTTTAGCCCTGAAACCTAGCATTTCCATCTGCCATGTGTATATACACGTAGCAGATGGAAATGCACCTTTTATTTTTGTTAACTTTCTAAACTGTCTATGTACTGCTTCAACTGTATTTGTCGTATAAATTATTCTTCTAATATATTCTGGATACTTAAAATAAGCTGATAAATACTCCCATTTATTACGCCAAGATTTTAATCTACGTTATATTTTAACACATGACACGGATTTGTGAACACTACCTTTTGTTGCCCCCTTCCTTGAATTAAATCTTTTTCTTTAGCCTCGAAACCCAGCATTTCCATCTGTCACGTGTCTATGCTTGCAACTAAGAATTTTATTTGATATTATACACCGCAAATGCAAACTAAGATACGTCTTTTCTGCGACTTTGTTGGCATATATTAAGAATTTGTTTTACTTATTCAACAAAGCCCTTTTCAGCAGGTAATTTTTGGCTTGTTAAACAAGGCATCTACTTTAGCTATTTATATTCGTACTAAATTAAAAAGTAGTAATGCAGTTTAAAAACCGAAAAGACTTGCCCACTGGGAGCAGTAAAAAAGTTTACTTCATCGTTAAAACACCTTAAAATACAATCTGCATTCTCGCAGTCTTTTACCTCGAATTAAATCTTTTTACTAATTTCTGAAAACATGCATCTTCAAGTAGAAGGTGTATATACATTATTAATTTATCAAGGATGATTTAAATTATGTCTGAACCAACAGGGTTATCTCAAAGCCTATCATCAAACCTAATATCAAACAATTCAAATACCTTCACAGAAAATTCAGTTGTAAATGCTGAGAATTCTGCTAGTTTCAATTCCATGACAGTAACTGAAGCTTCAGTAGGTACAGAAAAATTTGAAAATAGCGGTAACACAAACAGCGAAGTTCATCCTCCAATCGAAACTAGATCAATAATCAAAACTAGCTCAGATTCAACATTAGATTCAAAAACAAAAAAAGAATTAGAAGCTCAGTTAGCGTTACTGATAAAAAAAAGTCGAGATAAAGCACCACCATATCTGCATAAACCTTTGGAGGAAGCATATAAATTATTTCTTAAAACTGGAGATATTAATAGCGTTTTAAAAGCACCACCATATCTGCATAAACCTTTTAATGAAGTATTTAGATTATTTCTTACAACTGGAGAAGTTAATAAGGATTATGAAGAAGGAAGTTTGTTACATCATGCTTGTGCAATTAAGAATAAAGAGATTTGTGAAATATTGCTAAAATTAGGTGCTGATATTAATCTTTATACTGAAGCAGGAACTCCATTGTATATCGCATGTTCATATCCTAAACCATCATCAGACCTAATAGAATTCTTTTTAGAAAAAGGGGCTAATCCTAATATTTGTGCCAACCCAAATACTTGGGCTGACCCTGATGTTTGGCCTTCGCCTAATACTATGTACGATCTCCCTAGTATTTATTATACCTCGAGGGTACCTTTCATTTATATCAGTGGTAGACAAGAGCCTACTTTTAGAAATCCTTTGCTATATTGTATAGCAGAACGTCCAGAAATAGTTGAGCTGTTAATTGATAAAGGAGCTGATGTTAATTATCAGGATGTATTTAGATCCAAGACTTACACTCCTATGTATTATGCTGTTGCATCAAATAATATGAATTTTGATATGATTAAACTTTTATTAGATAAAGGAGCAAATGAATTTGATACAACTAAAATCTTAAATACGGCTATTAAACAACTTGACATCACTAAATTTGATCGGTATCGTGATCATTTTGATATGATTAAACTTTTACTAGATAAAGGAGCAAATAATTTTAATAGAACTAAAATCTTAAATACGGCTATTGAAAAACTTAACATCATTAATTGTGAGAAGTATAGTGATCCTTATTATGGTAAGGATTGTCATGTTACTACTGATAGGGATAACCATACTAATAGGGCAAAAAAGCTAATTAATTTATTGTTCGATAGAATAGAAATTCCTGATGATATTGAGCTGATCGCTAAACGATTGTTGAAGAATATAACAATTCCTACTAATGTGAAACTTTTTGAGAATGTATATCCTAATCGGATACCCAAACCCTATAATATATATAATATAGAAGTAATATTATTTGTTATGGTTAAATTTCTGAGTGCAAAACTAAAAAATAATAATGGTACTATTCCAGTACCAGAGATTGATATCAAACCCTTCGAGAGAATCTTAAATATAACTGAACTATTAAATCAACAAAAAAATAATGATA
>CAKNAD010000395.1 GCA_929200515.1 Candidatus Gorgonimonas leptogorgiae
TGTTGATTTGCTGATAAAAAATCATACTCCTGCTGTAATCTACTATATATGCCAGACCAGCATTTGTCTAACCCCCCTAAGCATTCATCTAGCCTTAAACCAATATCATCTTTGCTAATAATTGTAGATGTTTGAGTTTGTATTTCGTATTGTAGGTTTTTTAAAACCCTATTTAATTCATATAAACTATGTAGAGTATTTTTCATGTCATTTTCTACATTAGTATAAGGTGACTGGTTTAATATATTTTTTTTAAATAAGTTTAGTTCTGTTAGATGATTTGCATCACCACAATAAAATTGATCTAGTTCAATAAAAGTTTCAACTTCATTAATTAATAAGCGTTTAATTTCATCTAAATCAGCTGTGTTTGTTTTGTCATAAAAAGATTCATTTTGTATGCATTTATGCTGTTGGGAAGTGATACTTTCTTTATTTTTTTCTAAATTAATAGCAGTAAAAAAAATATCTTTTAGTTGTTGTTTAATATTTTTAGAGCTATCAAGTGTGGTTGTTTTTTGTTGTGTGCATTCATTGTGAACTAGAGCATTAACTGCATTATTTATTGTTATCATTATCTTGCTCGTATGTTAATAATTATAGTTAAATATTTCTTTAGATAGCCTTCTTAGTTATAGTTAGTAAGACTATTTATATTATTAATTTCACATTATTATTGTATTTTAAGTTATATTGTTATTTAGTTCAATTTTTTCTATATATTAAATTATTACATTATTGTACAATTAGAAGTAGATAATATTCGTTCTTTATCCTTATAAGTTAAAATACTATTAGAATTTACCGTATTTGTATAGCCACTCCAGCTACTTAGGGGACGACATAATCGTTTTTTTTGTTTTATACTAAACTCCTTATGATTTAGAATAGCGTTAATATAGCTATCAACTATGTTATGATTTTCAATTTCTAAATTTTTAGAGAAACCTGTAAATAATTTATGTTTTGTATTAATTAATTTTATCTTTTCAAAGTTAACAGTATTACTACATATTATAGACTTGAGATATTGCTCAACTACTTTATGATTACCTCTTTCTAGTGAGGCAAGTAAGGCATGAGGTATCCGATTATAACCTTTTGCCATAATAATGTTTAATTTTCCTTGAGGAGTCAAATCATCATAAAGTAATATCTCACTAACATAGTTACTAAGTTCTTCATTGTTATATGCTAATGCATCATATAACAATGATGGAGTATATGATGTTTTTTTTGCTAAAAGAAGATTTAGTTTTTGCTCAGATGTAAGACTATTATCTTTTAGTATAAGTTGTATATATCTAATAGTTTTTGTGTAAAATTTGAAGCTTTGCAAGCCACATAAATCAAAGCCAAATTTAGTTAATTCTTGGATAAATTCTATTTTTTGCCAAGATTCAAAACCATTATAATCTAACACGAGCTCAAAATATCTCATAACTATTGTATAAGAAGTTTTATTTATTATCTTTAACCAACAAACTACGTCGTTTTTAACAAACTCTAACTTTTTGTTGTTAGTAAAATCATTGTTGTTTAGTATAAGGTTAACATAATTGTTAATAAATTGATTATCTTTAGTTGATAGTAGAAATAATAAAGGTCTACCGCTTATTGATTTTATTTGAAAAACAGCTATTTTTTCTGTAATATTTATTTCCTTACTATTTAAAATATTATTAATAAATTTATCAATAATTTTACAAAAAATATCATCATTAGCAAATGTAGGTTTACTTAGTTTTTGAATAAATATTGTTTTTTGTGTAAAATTAAAATCATCAGAAGTTAGCACAAGTTTAAAATATCTTCTAATTTCTGAATTAGAACACAACGATGACTTGTGCTTTAAGCAGAGAGCTACTTCTATACTAATTAACTCTAACTTTTGCTCCTTGGTAAAATCTATATTACCTAGTATAAGGCTAACATAATTATCAATAAATTGATTATCTTTAGTTGATAGTAAAAATAATAAAGGCTTGCCGTTTGTTGCTTGTGCTTGAAGAACAGCTATTTTTTCTACAATACTTATTTGATTATTATTTAAAATATCACTGATAATTTTGAATACAGCTGTATAGTTACCTCTATCATAGACTAAATTCAACAAATATTTGGTTTTTTGTATAGAGTTTGGTGCAAAAAGAAATATTTGAATATCAATAAAGCAGTTTTCGCTAGCAAATTTATTCTTAGATATATTATCAATTTTTTGTTTTAATAATGGTATGTCTTCAAGTACTAGTTGTATGTTGTCATTATCT
>CAKNAD010000396.1 GCA_929200515.1 Candidatus Gorgonimonas leptogorgiae
GAGTCATCTTATTGGAGGTATCAAACAAATGTAAAATCACAAGAAAGCTGTTTAGCTTCTACTATGGGTGCCCATGGTGCCTGTTATGCAATAAAACGCAAATTATTTAATGTAATTCCACAAGATATAATAAACGATGACTTCTGGATTCCTGTTAAAATTATTAGCCAAGGATATAGATGCATTTATGATGACAGAATTATCGCTGTAGAATTAGAGCCAGAAACCGAAGCAATAAATTTTAAGCGTAGAATAAGAATTTCATTAGGAAATATGCAACAAGCAATAAAATTTATCAGCTTGTTACATTATAATAATAAAATTGCTTTTTTGTTTTTTTCTGGAAAATTTTTAAGAGCATTCGTTCCGTTATTTTTTATATGTTTATTAGTATCAGCAGCTTTTTTATCCCAAGAGTATTGGGTTTTTATGGTGTTTTCTATAAGTTTTGCAAGTGTTTTATTTTGTTCAAGTATCTACTTATTATTAAATAAAACACCTAAAATAAAAATTATTAAGCGGATACATCATTTTATTTGCAGTTATATAGCTATAACTATAGGTTGTTTAAAATATCTCTTTAGTTTAAAAACAAATATTTGGAAGAAACAAATAAAATAATTATAAAAGTTGTACAGGATATCTATTTTTTTTGATAAAGAATAGATGTTTTAACGGATTAACATGATATTAGAGTGTAAATACTATGCATGCAACATATATACATCCAGTAGCGGCTGTAGGAAAAAGATTTATCGATCTAATAATAGCATTAACAGCCTTAGTTATACTTGCCCCATTATTGCCAATTATTATCATAGCAATAAAATTAGATTCTGCTGGACCAATAATTTATCGACAAACAAGAGTAGGCAAATTAAAAGAAAACTGCATGTCAATTTTTACTTTATATAAATTTAGATCCATGCGTGCAGATGCTGAAACTAAAACAGGACCAGTAATTGCTAAAAGAAATGATCCTCGAGTAACAGCTTTTGGTAGATTTTTAAGAAAAACTCGAGTAGATGAAATTCCACAATTATGGAATGTTATTAAGGGTGATATGTCTATAGTAGGGCCTCGCCCAGAGCGGCCTTTAATTAGTGGTAATCTTGAAAAAGATATTCCTTTTTATATAGAGCGTACCTATGAAGTACCGCCAGGAATTACTGGTTTAGCCCAAATAAATATGGGGTACAATGAAACTACAAAACATATGGATGTTAAAGTCGCTTTAGATCATGCCTATGCACTGTCTTTGAGTCATCCATTTAAATGGTTATTTACTGATTTTGCTATAATGTTAAAAACAATGCTTATTATGATTAAGGGCAAAGGATTTTAGATTATTAAGAGCTTGATTAAAATAAAAATTAGCTGTCATATGTTTTACCTCATTAAGAGTTGTATTTTAACATATGGCACTAATTTATGAATACTAGTAATATTTTGCCTTAAATTAAACCATTTTACTTAGCCCTGAAACCTAGCATTTTCATCTTCCCCTTGTATATTAACAAATTCAATAAAAAATTTTCAGACTGTTCTAGGAACTCTAAGATAGATTTTTAATCTAATAAATAGTATTTTTGCAATGTTAAATTTATAGGATATCACGGTGCAAGTAGCTCCAACAAACGAACAAAATATTTATTTACAAAACGTTCAAGAACAAATTATTTTTAATGTTAAATCACAACAATATCACGCAAGTAGTATACAAAAAAAGTATATATGTCCTGTTGAAGATTGTAATGACAGCTTTCTTTTCCCAAGTACATTTAAAATTCATATCGCACTACATACAGGTAAACAAAAATATGAGTGCAATCTTTGTAAAAAAAATTTTTTTTCTTCAAAAAGATTAAGAATACACAAAGAAATTCATGGTGAAGTCTCGCCTTATGCATGCTCTAGTTGCAATACAACCTTTTCAAACAGGCAAAATTTAACAATACACAACCGCTCAAAGAAGCACTTAGATACAGTTTTATTAAAAACTCACAAATATACATGTGATATTTGTCAAGAACCCTTTACCACTCAACAACAACAACAATACCATTATTCAAAATTGCATCCTGAATATAGAGCTTATCCATGCACTGCTTGCGATAAAAAATTTGTTACTCTACAAGTTCAACAGGTTCATTATGAAACAATTCACAATGGTAAAAAAAAATCTGAATGTAAAAAAATAAAAGCTTACAAATGCGATCTTTGTGTTGAAACTTATCCAAAGTTAAACGAATTAAAACAACATC
>CAKNAD010000397.1 GCA_929200515.1 Candidatus Gorgonimonas leptogorgiae
ATCGCTATTGAGCAATCCACCTTGTCTTATTATATATGGTAAACTTGTTGAGTTTCCTAATGCTAAAATTAGTTTCCATGTATCAAAAAATTTTAAACCAGTAACAAATTTATGGAGCCTTTATTTAGCTAAAGCAACAGAACAATCAAAGAAAAGTTTTGAGCAAATAAAACGAGAATTAGCTACAAAGTATGCTGACAAAATACCAGTGCAACTTGCTAATGAAATGGCATGTAGGGCTAGTATTTTTCTTGAAACTTTAAATAAATACGCTAAAAAACCTATTAATGTAGATGATCAGGTGTTTGATAAAATATGGCTATCGGCCTTAGCGATGCAGAGACTTGATGGCACTGATGCAATTTCAGCAATGCATTTTAAAAAAGCTTGTGACTCTAGCATAATTAAAATTTATCGAGAAGATACAGAGCTTTATCGGTATGCAAAATATTTATCTGCAAATGTTTTCAGAGCAAAAACAACGAAAGAAATAGATACTTTTGGATTAAAAGCTTGGTTAGAGCAGCAACTACAACAAAATGAAATAATTAACGAAAAGTTAATTAAAAAAAATATTTGGTTGTTATCACAATTTATACCTTATGATAATCTAGCTAATAATTCAAACTTAGAAACAACAGCCTCTACAGATAAGCAACTTGATATTACACAAGTAAGCCGAGAGGTAGATAATGCTGTTGATATTACACAACCCAACCAAAATGTAGATAATATTGCTGATATTAAAGATGTATCTAATACTAGTAAATTTTTTACAATAATAACGAAAATATTAAAGTTTATAGCTTATATTCCATACTACTTAATTGTATGCCCGTTAAAGTTAGCCTACAATGGTGTTTTGTTCATTATTAACAGTTTCACTAGGGCTAAAAATTCAGAAAACCTCCCTGAAACTAATAATCAAGAAAATATATTAATAACTAATCATCAAGAAAATACAGCAATAAATAATACTAATTTTGAAGTTGAAGATACAACAAACCGAGAGGTAATAAAAAGCTCTCTTAAAACTTCTGATTTTGATGATAAGGATATATTATCAAGCAAAGAGATGGATTTTATTAAAGCTATTTTAATTACAGTAGCGGCAGATGAGGACAAAGAATATTTACAGAAATGTTTTAATATAACTGATGAACAAATTCAGCAACAACAGCAAGACTTAACTAATTGTACTAATAATGATTATGAAGTTGAAAAAATATTGCGTGATGAATGCTATAGAGTTAATAATAAACTATTAACTGAAGATACTAAAAAATTAATTGCACAAATAGGGTATCAACAGCTTTGTCATCAAATATCAATTGAGATTACTAAAAAAAGAACAGAGTTATTAAGCAACCCCGAGAATAAACAGCAAATAGCTGACCAAATAGATGAATGTCTGAAGCAAATATTACCAGAACATGTATGCGATGATCAACGTTTAATTATTGTTGATCATTTATTGAAACCTGATATTACAGATAAAAATGAACACCTTTGGATTTCCGTTGAAAATCGTCGTGTAATTCGATTAGCAGAAATAGTTACTTGGATTCCTATATTTCTAGTTAAAAGTGATAGCGGTACAGGTAAAAGCGAGTTAGTCAAACAAGTAGCAAATTCTCTTGATGCTCAATCTGTTGTTTTTAATGTAAAATCAGGTATCACTCTTGAGCAAGCATATGGTCGTAATCAAACAACATATAAAGATGAAAAAAGAGAAACTGTTTTTGTTCCTGGTCCTATATATAAATGGCTTAACTCAAAAGCAAACGACAAAAATAAAATATTACAGTTAGATGAATCAACAATAGCGCCTGAAGAATTATGGGATTTCTTGTTTGGAATGAAAGAGGATGATCAACCTTATGTAACTATTCATGGCAAAATGATTCCAGTTTCTAAGGAGCATCGTGCAATTATGACTAGTAATTTTGATAACATAAGCACGGGTCGTATACCTAATTTGTTGCTTGAATCAATAGCTATTGTATCTCATCATAAACCATTACCGGAAGGCTTTAAAAAGCATAAAATAATTAAGCCACAGGTACGTAATTTTGTTGAAACTATTAAGTTTACAGATGATCCTGATATTAAAAATAATGCCATTAATAAAATAATAGAATGTCTAGATAAACTATATATAGAATACGCTAATAAACTTCCTGGTTATCATTTTACTCCTAGGGATTTATACGACTGTTGCTCAAGAATGGAATCTTA
>CAKNAD010000398.1 GCA_929200515.1 Candidatus Gorgonimonas leptogorgiae
TGCTATATTTTCATCAGGATATACTAGAGTTAATTGGTTTCCAGAGTAACAGTCATCAATATATGGTAATTTGCAGCGAAATACATTTAGTGGTTTAAAATAGTCTTCATAATACACTTGTTGACTATATGCTAAATAAGTATGTGTTGCCTTAAAAAATTGTAGCTTTCTTTGATCTAATTCTTTAATTAAGCCATTAATTGCTAATTCTTTTGTATGCTGTATGTTTTTAATAGTAGCAGACTGTTCTGTTAAAGTTGTGGTTATTGCATTATTATATAGTTGATTTTCTGGTTGCGTTGTTATGACCTGCATAGTTATATTCCTATATTATCTTACAATTTTATGTAAAAAATTATTAGAGCATGTAACAAATTCATATTAAAACTTGATGTTTAAAGAAATTTGTAGTTTTTGGTTTAATGCTGACTAAATCAAGAAATACTAACGCAGGATAAAAGCTTAGAAGACTTGCACTCTGGGCTTCGTTAGAACACTTTGAAATACACTTGCATTCCTGTATCATTTTGCCTCGAATTGGATCTTTTTCTTTAGCCCTGAAACCTAGGGTTTCCATTTGCTACCTGTATAAATCTTAGTAGTCAGTACTATATAACTTAGATATACTTTTAGCCCAATAGTTCAATATATACAGGTGGCAGTTGGAAATACGAGTTTTCAGCAAGTGATTGTAAGTTTTTAGCTAAGGCAGTTTTTCGCAGGTTTAGTGTCGACTAAATCAAGAAATACTAACGCAGGATAAAAACTCAGAAGCCTTCCCTCTGGGAGTTATTAAAACGGTCTACTTCATTGTTAAAATATTTTGAAATGCACTTGCATTCGGGCAATATTTTGCCTTGAATTAAATCATTTTACTTAGCCCTGAAACCTAGTATTTTCATCTACCGCGTGTATATAACGTGATACTGTACTAGTAACTACTGTAGTATCTAAGTTTAACCTGACAATAACCTTAAAAATTAGTAGGCTGTTAGTTACAATTAATTAAATAAACGTGAGTTCGACAAATTTTAGACTATAAAATAGCACTGTCGGAATAATTAAGATCGATATTAGGTTTTTGTGGTTGTCTAGAATACGCTATCAAACCGGTTATTAAATTCACACAAAAATTTGCTTGGGATCTATGTCTAGTATGCTCAATCATCATAATATTTTTTAATTGATCATTAACACTTTCAATTAATGCTCTTTTCTTTAACATTAATTTATCAAAAGAACTCAACAACTGTTCTTTCATGTTTTTTCTAACTTTAGTTATTAAATTAATTCCTTTTTCTTTTAATAAAGAAGATAATTCACTGGAAATATAGCCTTTATCACCATATATTTTACCTTTTAAATTAGATGATAAAGACATTACAGGTGACCTATCGTCAACATTAGCAGTTGTTAATTTACAAGCTAATATTTCTCCAAGATGATTTATAATTAAATGCAGTTTAAACCCAAATTTATATCCTGTAGACGTTTTATCTCTTTTAGCTACTTCTTTGAAAATACGATGTTTTATTATGCGTCGGTTATCACATACACAAATGGGAGTAGAATCAATAAATGAAACACCTGTTAATTTTCCCATACATTTACTTTGAAGAAAAACAATCATGACCATTAATGAGTTTTGCATCAATTAAAAACTCCAGAGAGCCAAATAATTGATGTTAAGCCAGAAGCAGATGAAGTAACTGCAATTATTGCAGCAGAACAACAAACTATTATTGAAAGTGAAAAATTTGTTGACTCTAGCATATCTTTGCAACAAGCTCTTGAAAATTTTGATGCCGAGATAATATCTCTAGAACTTCCCAATACCGACCCTAATAAAAAACTACTACGGCCAGCGATGATTGAAGCTTTAATCGAACACTTACCAACATCAAAAGAAGAGTTTCAGCAGTTTATTCCAGAGTATTTACGTGTAAACATAGAAGGTAAACAAGGAAAATTTATCGACAAAGTATTACATATTATTGAAGGTTATACTTTTTAAGATTAACAGCATTTAAAGAGCGAGCTAGTAATTATCTGTTACTAGTAAACACTTTCATCTATTAGGTCTATACATGTGGCAGTTCAAAATGCATGTTTTGTGTTTTAAAATATACTAGCATAATAGCTTTTTAGTGAATTTAGACATAGCATTTTGAACTTCCTTCTGTATAGTTGAATCCGATGTGTTTACATGGAATCAAAAAGGAATTATTTCTACATCT
>CAKNAD010000399.1 GCA_929200515.1 Candidatus Gorgonimonas leptogorgiae
GTTCAATATATTTTTTAGAAAATTATTTTAATTGTGTAATTTGAGTTAATTAGTACTTTTAATTAAAATTTTTATTTATTAAATGTTATATGATTTAGTAAAAGTATATAATATTTTGTATAGCAGATAAACTGATGAGGTATTATAGAAAATGATAAATCGGTGTAAGATAAGACTATTATGCGATAACGTAAATAATATTCCCACAAGTAATAGCGGGAATATTAAACAATGGGCTGTACAATTACTCTAAAATTTCAGTAACAACACCAGCACCAACTGTACGTCCGCCTTCACGAATTGCAAAGCGTAGGCCAGCTTCCATTGCTACTGGATTGATTAGTTCAGCTTCAAAACTAATGTTATCACCAGGCATTACCATTTCAATACCTTCTGGTAATTCTACTGCTCCGGTAACATCTGTAGTTCTGAAATAAAACTGTGGGCGATATCCTTTAAAGAAAGGTGTATGACGACCGCCTTCTTCTTTAGAAAGGATATAAACTTCAGCTTTAAATTTAGTATGTGGAGTTACGCTTCCTGGCTTAATTAAGCATTGACCACGTTCCACGTCTTCTCTTTTAGTACCACGTAATAGTGCACCAATGTTTTCTCCAGCACGACCTTCGTCTAGTAGCTTTCTGAACATCTCAACACCAGTTACAGTAGTTTTAGTAGTATCTTTAATACCTACGATTTCAACTTCTTCACCTACTTTAACAATACCTCTTTCAACACGGCCAGTTACAACTGTACCACGTCCAGCAATAGAGAATACATCTTCAATAGGCATTAAGAATGGTTGATCTATAGCACGCTCTGGCTCTGGAATGTATGCATCTAAAGTTTCTACTAGTTTTTTAACTGCTGAAACACCTAGGTTGTTGTCGTCTTTGCCTTCAAGAGCCATTAAAGCAGAACCTATGATAATAGGAGTGTCTTCTCCTGGGAATTCATAGGTTTCTAGAAGATCACGAACTTCCATTTCAACTAGTTCTAGAAGCTCTTCGTCATCAACCATATCTGCTTTGTTTAAGAAAACAACAATATATGGAACGCCAACCTGACGAGATAGTAAGATATGCTCTCTAGTTTGAGGCATAGGACCATCAGCTGCAGAACATACTAAGATCGCACCATCCATTTGGGCAGCACCAGTAATCATGTTTTTAACATAATCAGCGTGTCCAGGGCAGTCTACGTGCGCATAGTGTCTGTTAGGTGAATCATATTCAACATGAGCTGTTGATATAGTAATACCACGCTCTTTTTCTTCAGGAGCATTATCAATTTGATCAAATGCTTTTGCTTCACCGCTACCCCAAGCATCAGAACATACTTTAGTAAGTGCTGCTGTTAGAGTTGTTTTACCATGATCAACGTGACCAATGGTACCAACGTTAACATGGGGCTTAGATCGTTCAAATTTTTCCTTTGCCATGATGCTTACAAACCTTAAAAGTTAGTGATTATAATTAAACTTTTAAATATTAAAAGTTTAACAGTTACAAGGAAATATATTTCCTTAATTTATAAAAATATTAAAGAGGTTATCTAAATCTTATAAGATTTTTAGATAAAATCTAAAAATTAAAATCATATGCATTTAGTGATTTATCATTCAGTATAATTATTTCTTTTATTGCGATTATAATATGCTAAATCAGATACAAATTATCTATACGAAATATGAATTCTACACTGTATAAACCAGTTAATGCAACTAAACAATATTACAAATATTACCAGATTTTAATTAAAATCATACTGGTAGCATTATTAATATATGCTTTTTACTTGAAGATACATTCTCTAATAAGCTATCTTTAATAGATTAAATTAAAACTAAAAAATAAAAATGTACGTCATCTTATGGAGTTTACTAGAAACATTTATTTTGCTTTAAATTATCTTAAAATGCAACCGTCAAGTGCATAAGCTTTATAAGGCAATATGTTCTGTGAATTTAAACTTTTTATTTGCCTATAAAAATATGTCACTTGAAGTAAAAGCTGTATAGGGTTATCCTCGATTTTTAATTACTGCTTCTGCAATACTTGAAGGAGCTTCGGCATATGAATGAAATTCCATTGAGTACGTAGCGCGTCCTTGAGTCGCTGACCTAAGATCGGTTGCGTATCCGAACATTTCTCCCAATGGAACTAAGGCATTTATTACCTTACCAGAAGGTGTATCTTCCATGCCTTGGACAATACCACGTCTGCGGTTTAGGTC
>CAKNAD010000400.1 GCA_929200515.1 Candidatus Gorgonimonas leptogorgiae
GTTATACTTAGCGAATCCCGTAATAATAATGCAGCTATTAAAATAGCTACTCTCGAGGTTCAAGAGCAAGAAAACCTACTTACAACTAACAAAAGAAAACACCTACCTACTATAAATATATTTTCTAATATTGAAAGAAGTTTTTTACGTAAGGATGATACTACGAGTTCGGATATAACCAACAAAGTTGAAGCCGGAGCTAAGTTTACTATGCCATTATGTTCTGGTGGCAAAACTATTAGTGAAGTAAAAGAAAGCTCGTTAGCTTTAGATCAATCTCATAGAAAACTAGAAACTATTATAATAGAAACTACTCTTGAAATTGAAAAATTATTTACTAAGCTGAAAACATCTATCGAAATATTAGGTGCTCAATATAAATCGGTTATAGCAAGTGAAAATAATTTGGATAGTATTCATAATAGTTATGAGGCTGGAACAAAAAATATTACCGATGTATTAAATGCTAGACAAAAAGTATTTGCAGCTAGATTGCAATATCTAAAATCGAAATACGGCATAATTTTAGATTATTTAAATATGCAATTTTTAGCAGGTGATATTTCAGAAGATGACTTAAAACTATTAGCTCAATATCTAAAATAATCTTAAGAAAATTGTATATATACATCTTTAAGTTGAAGGTGTATATACAGGTGTATAGTTATCACTACAAACGTTATCAACTAATTGCATAAATACTTCTCCTCTATGTGCAAAACTATCAAACATATCTAAGCTACTACAAGCTGGCGATAACACAACAGCTTCAAATTTTTTAGTTATTTTATGGGCAGTTATAACCGCATGTTGTAGGCTGTTACTTTGATGTACCGAACAATAATCAGCAAAAGTATTGGCTATTTTATGGGCATCTTTACCATAAACAATAAGATTTTTTACTCGAAGTTTAATAATATCAGAGAGAGGGCTAAAATCTACACCTTTGCCATCTCCACCCGCTAATAAAGTTATTCCCTTAACAGTGTTAGTCTCAATACATGCTAAGCAAGCTGCAGTTGACCCTATATTAGTAGCTTTAGAATCATTAAACCAATTAACATTGTTATAACAACCAACCCATTGGCATCTATGTTCTAACCCCTTAAATATTTTAAGTCCTGTAGTGATAGCGGCATCATTAATATTAATAGCTTTACTAAGTGCAATAGCAGCAAGAGCATTTATTTGATTATGCTTGCCTTTTACCATTAATTTATTAGTGCTTAAATAGTTGTTATTTACACTAGCTAAATACTGTTGATTGTTAGATGTATTTATACCAAACTGGTTATTTTTAGGCGCTGTACTAGAAAAGGATACTATATTGGCATTTTGGTTGGTATTTTGAGGCAAAGTTGCACTATCTTCAGCATTATGTACCACATTAGCGGCATGAAGGTAAATTTTATTTTTTACAGCTGTATATGTTGTTAGATCTTTATGTCTATCAAGGTGATCTGGAGTTATATTTAATACTGTAGCTACGTCTACAGGTAAATAATTGGTTATATCTAACTGAAAGCTAGATAACTCTAAAATAAATAAATTTATATTAGTTTTGTTTAATAGTGATAATACAGGAATTCCTATATTTCCACATATAGCAGGATTTAACCCGGCACTATTAGCAATACTTTCTATCATTCTGACAACAGTGCTTTTACCATTAGAACCAGTAATTGCGACTATTTGTGGCTTAACTGCTCTTTGTTGTAAAGCATCTATAAAAATTTGGATATCATTGGTAATTGTTATGCCCTTAGCGATTACTTTTTGTATTGCTAGGGATGATAAAGACACACCAGGACTTACTACTATTTTATCTGCTTGTAGTAACCATGGTTCGTATAAGCTACCAAGATGCACAGGTATATCATTAAATAACTTGTTAAATTTTATTAAATTAGGTGGGTTATCTCTAGTATCCATTACTTTTATAGGTATACCAAGGTTATAAAAGTATTCTACACAAGAGTAACCTGTAGCGCCTAATCCGACAATAATTATTGGCTTCATTATCATTCCATATATTACATAATTTATTTACAGAAAAAATTAAACTGTTAAATATGCATATGTTATCATAATATCCAGCTAACAGACCTACTTAATTTATAAATTTTATCAAATATCTATACATTTTTTAACCTGAAGATACGTCTTTTCAACAAGTAATTTTTGGATTATTAGACAAGGCACCTACTGTCGCTATTTATATTCGTGCTAAATTAA
>CAKNAD010000401.1 GCA_929200515.1 Candidatus Gorgonimonas leptogorgiae
CTTCTATGCAAGATAAACTAGAAGAGAAGTACCATAACTCTTGGAAAACTCCTACTAAAGCAGCACTTATCTCTAAGGGTTCAAAACTTAATGATGCTTATGATCAGCCCACAACAAGCATTGAATCTAGCAATATACAACATCCATCTATAATATTTGATGACAAAACACCAAGCGAATTAGGAACAAATATAGTAGTTAACAACTTCATTAAAAACATAAATGACTTATATTATTCAAGACGTATAAATATAAACAAATTCATAACAGCAATCTTTAATGATCTTAAACGAAATGCAAACTGTTTAAATGATAATCATAGAAAACAAATTTTAAATGTTATTCCCAAAATAAATGAAATTATAGATAAAGTAAATTTAGATAGCAGCCCCCTGATAATTATATTAGGTTCTTTAGCTAAAACAAAGGTGTGCTACGAGTTAAACCCTAAAAACACACTAATAGATAAAATATTAAATAATCTACAAATATATACAAATTATAAGGAAAATGACTGGAGTGCTCTATTTTACTCTCAATGTATAATTGCAGAACAGTCACTAGAATTAATAGATACAGAACACACTAATAATTTAATAATTAAGTTCTATAATAATATAAAACAAGAGAACTTGACTATTTCCAAACCACAAAATATTGACAGTATATTATTATCTATAGTTAAATTTTTAAAGATTGGAAAGCTAGACAAAAAATCAATTGTTACACAATCTGTTGTTAAATATTTATTGCAGAAAACTATGTCTAACGTTAATGGGGCTACTCCTAAATTTATTGGTAATAGCATCTACTCGATATCTAGATTAGTTGAATTTCCTGAATTTAGACAAATTATTTCTGATAATAAAAATATTATAGTATTATTATTACAGGAGCTTATGACAAATAAATTTTTTCAAATAGGTTTTATAAATTTTGATATAATTTTTTATGGATTAGGATTATTATCAGATAATATTTATTGGCATAAAAAAAATACTGATGCTATCAAAACATTATATAATTTTTTTTTAGAACAGATAGGTACTAAAGTATTAGAGATTAATATACAACATAGTAATGCTATCATAAGTGGAATTATTAGACTTATGTCAAGTAATATAATAACTAATAATAAACCTAGTAAAAAATTTATTAGGGATATTTTGCTAAATAAAATAATCGCAAATCCTTCAATAATTAATAATAAAGAACTATATTTGTATATATACACGATATCTTTTTTTCAAGAATATTTAACAAAAATAGAACTAATAAGGATATTGCAAAATATTACTTTTTTTATACCCTATGTTAGCCATGTAACAGTATATTTTGCAAGTATTGGACCTTTATTAGCAAGAGTTTATAAAGAGCTATATAATGATAATAAAAATGAAAAGTTACTTATATTAAACGATAAAATTAGAGAAAACATAAAAGCCGTATGGGATTATTTTAAGCCTTATGTTAAAAATTTTAATCAGCCTGCAATAACCGCTATACATAACACATGTAGTTTAATATATGAACAAACAGAACTAACTTCATTAGAAGTAAATTATGAGAATACACAAACTTCACCATTAGAGAATATTTGTATCTACATAATTAAAACATTAATACCAAATTATATAAAGTTTAATCGAGAATATGTGGCTGACAATATACCTCCTATAGATGCATGCCTAATTTACCCAGATGGGGGGAGGGTAGCTATAGAAATACAAGGACCTGGACATTATCTTGATGATAACTGTGAATATCCTAATGGTAAAACTTTATTAAAAAGGGCAAGAATGGAAAGAAAAAATATATCTGTAATAGAAGTTAATTCTACTACAGATACAACGGATTCTAATTACTATATAAAAATTGCATCTTATTTGATAAAACTTTTATTGGAAAACAATATAGAAATACGACCAAAGTATTATGGAAATATACCGCAACTACTTCGAGATGCTGGTATAACATTTTAAACTAAATTATAAAAACCTGATGAGTCTTGTCATCAGGTTTTTTAGCCTTTAAACTGTGTTAGCATTTTTTAATTTAGCACGAATATAAATAGCTAAAGTAGGCGCCTTGTTTAATAACTCAAGTTACGCACCTAGTTAATCGTTGTATCTGTTGAAAAGCTACTTTCAGTGCATTTATGTATATCATGGATCTTAATGCGAAATGATTTAGCTTAGTCATTATTGAAATTATTTCTAGACGGAA
>CAKNAD010000402.1 GCA_929200515.1 Candidatus Gorgonimonas leptogorgiae
TGCCCACCTCTCAAAAGCTCACGTAAAATAGCATCTTTAATTAGATTATCTTCATATTCAGCAACAAAAGTATTAATTGATAGTCTTTTAGAAGGAGGCGTAGCTAAAATAGATAGGTCACGCACTTTTGACATTGCCATATTTAATGATCTTGGTATAGGTGTAGCGGTGAGAGCTAGTATATCTATATTTGCCCGTAAAGCTTTAATTTTTTCTTTGTCTTTAACTCCAAACCGATGCTCTTCATCAATAATTAGTAGCCCTAGATCGTGAAAGCTTATAGATTTTTGTAAAATTTTATGGGTCCCAATAATAATATCTAACTCGCCTGAAGCTAATTGACTTTTTACTAGTTGTTCTTCTTTTTTGCTGTTAAATCTTGAAACAACACCTATTTTTAATGGCCATTGGCTAAAACGATCTTGAAAAGTATCGTAATGTTGCCCTGCTAATAATGTTGTAGGCACTAACACCGCAACCTGTTTGCCTTCATAGGCTGCAATAAAAGCAGCACGCATTGCTACTTCGGTTTTGCCAAAGCCGACATCACCACAAACTAGTCGATCCATTGGCGTAGTAGCGGTTAGGTCTGCAAGGATATCGGTGATAGCTCGTTGTTGATCGATGGTTTCTTCAAAAGGAAATTCATCAGCAAACTTAGTATATTCATCTGTTAGTTGATAATTATAACCACTTGAGGCTGATCTTTTAGAATAAATATCCAATAATTCTGCGGCTATATCTAATGCTTTAGATGCTGCTTTTTTACGAGCTTTCTTCCATTTATCGTTGCCTAAGCTATTTAGTTGTACCGCACTGGTGTCTAATCCTGAATAACGCTCTAAAATTTGTAAGTTAGTAATAGGAACATAAAGAGTTTGATCGTTCATATAAGCAACAACTACAAACTCGCTAAGGTTATTACTAATATTTATTGTTTTTAAACCAGTATATTTACCTAAGCCATAATCTTGATGAATAACTAAATCGCCTATGTTTAACTCAGTTAATGAACGAACTGCGCTATCGATAGTTTCGGTGGTGCGTTTTTGTCTTCTTTTTTGTAAAGCTTTTTTTCCAAATAATAAACTCTCTGGTATGATCGCTAGTTTATTTTTTGTTAAATGCACTCCTGATTCTAACTCGCCAATACAAATACCAAACGCTACAGGTTTTTTAGTAAATTCAATAACTGAATTATAACTAGTTGGTTTAATTCCATGCTTTAATAATAAACTAGTAATTACTTCTTTTCTGCCGTTGTTATCTGCAACTATTAAAATATTCCCAATAGCTGCTTGTAAATTAATGAGCTCAGCAAAAGGTTGGCTACTTTTATGGTTCACATGTAAATCGGGGAGAGGGTGATAATTAAAATTATAATTGCTAGTTTTTTCTGGTAACTCATTATTACTAATATGTATTGATTTAAAGTTAGCTATTTTAGAAAATAATTCATCGACACTGATAGTTAACATTTTAGGTGCTACTAATGGTCGATAGATATCGTTTTGTAATTGCTGGTATCTAGATTTTACATCTTCTAAGAATGCTTCTGCTTTTTGTTGTATGCTATCGAATAATACAATGTTGCTATCTTTAGGCAAATAATCAAATAAAGTAGCAGTATGCTTAAAAAAAAGTGGCAAGTAATAATGTATTCCATCTGGAATTTCATATTGTTGAATTTGATTATATATAGGACATTTATAACCCTTAATATCGAAAGCATTTTTAAACGCAGTTGAGAATTGCTCAATACCGAGTTCATCTACCGGAAACTCATATGCTGGCAACATACGAAAAGATGATATTTTTTCTATGGTTAATTGATTCTCTGGGCTAAAGGTTCTAATACTTTCTATGCTGTCATCAAATAGTTCTATTCTTACTGGGTGCTTAGCTCCTGTTGGGTAGATATCTATTATCGAACCACGTACTGCAAATTGCCCATGTTCCTCTACTAAGCTAACTTTTTGGTAGCCTGCTTGCGATAAACTTTTTAATTGGATGCTAGAAAATTTATCGTTAATATTAAAAATAAAGCAATTATTAATTATAAACTCTGCCGGACATAATTTATGTAGTAAATCTGCTATCGAAATAATTATAATAGCATTCGTTTTTTTGGGTAACTCATATAGAATTTCTAATCGAGTTGATATTATATCTTTATGCGGTGAAAATTTATCGTATGGTAGGGTTTCCCAGCCTGG
>CAKNAD010000403.1 GCA_929200515.1 Candidatus Gorgonimonas leptogorgiae
TTAGTTGTTCTATAACCATTTTATATCCATTTTTAAGTAGCTGCAATTATTGTTAATAATTGACTACTAGAATATAAAAAGGTTTCATTGTTAATGAGATTAAAGTTAGCAAAAAGTGCTAGAAATTAAAACTCTAACAGCTATTGTTAGAGTGCAATATTAATTAAACTATACTTCGACGTTGAAAATCAGGGGTGTCGCTTTGGTTTAACGAATTAAGCACTATAAGCTCAGCCTCATTTTGGAATTCAAACATTTGCTGTATTAATTCTTGCTCCTGTTCTTCTGCAGTTTGTAACTGCTCAGTATGGCTAAGGCTCTCTTGTAGTTGTTCCATATTATGCATTAATAACAGAATACCATATGCTACTGGATTATCTGCACCTTCTAAACTTAGGTTATCGCCTAATTGGGGTTGCTTGTGGGCTAAATCGATCTGTTTTTTATCTTCTATATCTGCTGCTAATATTAAGGCTGCAACCCGTTGTATATTTTCTGGTGACAGATTACTAGCTTCAGTACTTGCTGTTAATTTATCTGAAATAGGAAAAAACATTGTCTGTAGCTTGCGTAATAAGCTTGAGGGAAATAATTGATTGTTAATATCATCAGCTTTTTTATTAGCATCTTTTAGTCTTGATTCTTCTATTTGTTGTTGTAGATTTTTTTCATCGATTTGTCTTGATTTTTCTGCATCTTCAATACTTTCTTCTTTAATTTTTTCGGCATTTTCTGCAATGTGTTCGGCTATTTTATTTAGAAAATATGTTGAATTCAGATGAACATCTTTTATTATATCATCAATATTGGCTATTGAGCTATCAAGCGCTGTTATCAAGTAAGTTAGAATTTGTTTTTGCTTCAGGTCTTGATCTTTAGTATTAGTATTTTGTTGTAACTGTTGATTACTCTCGTTAAGTGCTGATATTAACTTATTTGATTGCTGATATAAACTAGCTATTTCTTGTTGTATTTTATCTATAGCGTCGGTATTATGCAGATTAGTTATTTCTTGATTTTTATTTTCAATTAAACTATTTAACTGATTAATCTGTTGTAGTTGTTGGTTTTTTTGTGATTTAATATCATTTATGGTTTTATCTAAATCATTAATTTTTGTCTCAAGTGTTGATTTTTCTTGCTCTTTAACTCTTTTATTGTTTTGATTAGCTTCGTTATCTAGTACTGAGTTTAAAGCATTAGCAACTTTAAAGCCATGCAATGCACCGCCTAAAAACATAATAAGAGTGGCTGCTCCTTCTAAAAGAGCTAAGGTATTATCTTTATAATAGCTAAAAAAATGATTGTTTAATTCAGCTAAAGTGTTATGAAAAGCTTCGACTCTATGTTTTAACGAGGAAGATAAATACGAGTTGAAATTTGGGTTGTTATTATCATTTTGCGGTAATTCACTAATATCATCTACTGTTGGTGCATTACTTGCTGGTGTTTCTATATAAGATAACGTATTTTGGGGATTGTATCCAGATTTTACTGTTTCATCTGTTGTAGGTGTGGGAGTAACCTCTGGAACTGGTGCTGGTTTTGGTGATAAATCTAATGGTTCTGTCATGCTCTGCCTCTAGTTATTATTATTAGCTAGTTGTATTAAAATAGCTTTAGCTTTATTTTGCTGTTGTTGCCATTTAGTTTTATCTTGCTTACTAATTGCAAGTGCGCTCTCGGCGGCTTGCTTGGCTAACTCAGCTTGATTTTGTCCTAAGAGTAATTTAGCTAACAATAATGCAGCTCTAGGGTCGGTTTTAGTTAATGTAGTGGTATAAGACAAACTACTAATAGCATTAGTTATTAGCTTTAATTTTGTTTGTGTTATTGCTAATGCTAAAAAAAAGTCATAGTTTGTAGGATGCGATAAACATAAGAATCTAAAGACACTAAGAGCTTTCTTATAGTTGCCGGAATCAAAGTGAGCTTTGCCGATTCTATGCATGGTACCTATATAACTTGAAATATGAGTTGCTGTCTTATTATTGGTTATATAATTATCATCTTTTTTTAACATATTACTAATCCTTTTGTTAGCTTTTAGTGTAATCAATATACATATTTCGGTTTACTAGCTAATAAAATAAGGGAAAGGTATATACACGTGCTAGTTGAAAATGCGGGTTTTCAGCAAGTGATTATAAGTTTTTAGCCAAGGCAGTGTTTCGCAGATTTAGTGTCGACTAAATCAAGAAATACTAACGCAGG
>CAKNAD010000404.1 GCA_929200515.1 Candidatus Gorgonimonas leptogorgiae
AGAGATTCTATAGATAATAACTATTGCTAGTTATCATATGATAGAAGTAATTACTAAAAGTGTATATGTATTAACGGGTAGCGCTATATTTTTCTGGTATTACTCTATATGGGCTAATTGATGATCATTTAAAGTTACATCGTAAACAGAATAATTGCAATCGTAATCTAACAAAAACATCTTTATTAGTAAATTTACCTTACCTATAGAATCAAGTTGAATAACTAATGTGCTAGCTTCTAGACAGTCATTATTATCCTCAAATACACTATCGCAAATTTTTTGTATGTCTGTTTTAGAGCTTTTAGTAATTTCATTCTTTAACTTAAGTGCTAAAGTTAGATAATAACTTTCACCATCATTTATAACCCCTACATAGTCATAGACAGTTTGTTTATCAGTATAATTAATTGTTATTTCTATAAGTTTCACTCCAGGTTTTTGTAATATCTTAGCTAATAAACCATCCTTTATGCTATTATTTTGTTCAATTAATGTAAATGTTAATTTAGAATTTTCATCCAGTCGATTAGTATCTCCTAGATAGTCTCTACTAGAAGTGTACAAAAAATCTAGTTTAGAGTTCATCCCATTATGATTCTGAGCCATCCATTTATAAAAAACCTCTATACTACTAGTAACAAGTTTTACTTTATCTTCTATATATAAAAACATCTTTAAATTTTTAATATAATCTTCATCTATATATTTTTGTAGCTCATGCGTATGTAGAGCATGTTGATAATTATTGATATTGTTAGTTGTAAACAATCTATTTTTTATATTACTAATACCATAAATTAAGGATAATGCTACAACTAATTGTGCGGCATACTCATGAGGTAGTAAATTTAGAGAGAAATTAAAAAGACTATTAATGCATAATCCAGTAAATAAAACATCATGAAAAAGTGTAGCAGGAGTTATTAAATAGTTACATAATGTTTTATTAAAAAAAATAAAACCAGAAGACAATATAAGATCAGAAAAAAAATATGGTGTCAAGTTTTCGAAGGAGTTTTGCCTTGATTTATACGTCATTGTATTACTTGTAGAATTATAGTTATCTATTTTTGTTTTGCTTTTATGATGTCTTTCATATAAATAAATCTCTGTCATTCCAGCTAATAATAATGGAATTGCTATCTGCATTTTAGTTTTAGTCTCTTTTAAGAAAGTTTGCAATTTCATCATATTTGTTGGTGGAATACTTGGTAGCCTTTGTTTAAAAGTTTCAAAATTTTCTGGTATAATTGCCGTTAGTTGGTTGTTATTTATGTGTTCTATATTTTGTAATATTCCTGCAAAAGAATGTTGAATAATAAACACTAAAAGAAAGAAAATATAATTTATACGAGACATAATTATTCTTATTATGATTTAATTTAAAAGTATATTTTTAAAATGGTAACTCAGGTTAAGCACTTAAAAAAAAATAATGTGTTAACAAGTAGCACTATAAATAAAAATATACTACTTAAAAAATGGTTGAAAATTAATTTTATACTATTATTGACTAACAATATTAGTTTGTTAGTTGTGCAAGTTTTCTATCGATTTTATTTTTTTCTTTAGTTCGATAATATATATTTACAAAACAAGTAATAATAGCAAATGTCATCATAAATGTTGATAATGAATCAGATTCGAAGATAAAACTATAATAATAAAACAAGTAAATATATAACGCCCAATTAAAAAGTACATCGATAAAGAACGAAACAGGACTTGCTATATAGTAGTGTAAATTTTTACTTATAATAAAACTAGAAGATAACACAATATCTATCATTAAATATATTGGAAGAATCTGTAAAATAGCATTAATTTCAATTCTTTTATGTCTAATTAAATCATAATATGAGTTTTTACAGGTGATAAATTTATTTCTATCAAACTCTTGTTCGCATTTTTCTAATCTTGTTGCTATTTTAGTATCTAAATCAGTATTTAAATATAACTCTATAATTCCTGCTATTAATAATGGCAATACGAGTTTACACCTTATTTTAACTTCTTGTAAAAATGCTTGTATTCTTCGTATATTGGGTGTGGTAATCTTTTGTTTTTTTGCTATTGTTTCGGATACTAAATTTGGCTCGGTAATATTTTCTGAGTTATTTAGGGAGTTTGCTGTTGATTGTTGAAAAATAAAAATCAACAAAAACACAATATAATTGATACGATTCATAATAATACTTATTATAATTAAT
>CAKNAD010000405.1 GCA_929200515.1 Candidatus Gorgonimonas leptogorgiae
GGATAAAAGCTTAGAAGCCTTGCCCTCTGGGGGCTATTAAAAAGATCTACTTCATTGTTAAAACACTTTGAAATGCATTTGCATTCGGGCAGTATTTTGCCTCGAATTAGATCTTTTTCTTTAGCCCTGAAACCTAGCATTTTCATCTACTACGTGTATAATCATTTAGAATTATTGTGCAATTGATAATAACGTTTAATTAGTTCTATTATATCTTGTCTCCATGATCTGCGTTGGATACCGAATGTTTCTAAAATCTTTTTACTGTTTAGTTTTGCATTAGTAGGAAGGATTATTCCTTTGTTATCTATACTTTTAATAGTTCGCAAATTTTTTATTTTTAATTTGTAATACTTTTTAGATTCATATATTAATTTTTCTGCAAATTGATTAGACGACACATGCTCATCACTAGCGTAATGAAAAATTCCCCAAATGCTATTACTAGAGTTACAACTTATCTGTTGAATAATAGCTGTAACCACTCTAGCGCAATCGGCAGTTGATGTAGGGGAGCCTTGTTGATCGGATACAACTACAATTTCTTGCTTGTTTTTTATCGACTTTAATAAGTTAGTAAGAAAATTCTTGCCTAGGTAGTCGATAACCCATGAAAATCTAATAATTATATGTTTGCTACATTTACTTATAATTTGCTGTTCTGATTGTAAATAGCTGGTAGATAGCACATCTACAGGGTTGGTTTCATCATTTTCTGTGTATTCATTTTTTTTTTGTCCATCGAAAACAAGATGGCTAGAAATATACATAAGAGGTATATCTACATCATTGCACACCTTAGCAATTTTAGCAGTAAAATCGCGATTAACTAGATAGCAATTAGTTGGCTCTTTTTCTGCTTTTGTATGATCATTCCAGTTATAAGTATGCAAAACTAAAGTAGCACCAACTTCTTGAATTATTTTTTTTAGCATTTCTGAGATATCATAAGCATCATAAGGAATATTTACTGAATAAAAAAAAATTCCCTTTGATGTCATTTTCTCTTTTATTTGTTTGCCAAAAGCATACAAATCATTAATTAATAAAACTTTTACAATATTATTCATAGTGGCATTAATTATCGATTGAATTATACTAGTTATAGCACACAATATAATAATCGGCAATTAAATTTTCCACTATTATAAAGCTAAAAAACATATTATATTTATATAGTCAAACAGATATTTCTGCTTTAATTCGAGGGTGACTTTCATAATTTACTATTTCAAAATCATTTATAGTGTAATCGAATATTGATTTAATATCTGGATTAATTTTCATAGTAGGCACTTTATATGGTTTTCTAGTTAACTGTAAGTCTGCTTGCTCTACATGATTAGCATATAAATGCACATCTCCAAAGGTATGTACAAAATCTCCTAGCTCAAAACCCAAAGAATTTGCTAACATTTGAGTAAGTAATGCATAGGATGCAATATTAAAAGGCACTCCTAAAAACACATCTGCACTGCGCTGATACAACTGACAAGACAATTTATTATTGGCAACATAAAACTGGAATAAACAATGACAAGGTGGTAGTGCTTGTTTTCCATTTGTTGCATTCTCTGATGGGCTAACGCTAGTATCAGGCATCACCGAAGGGTTCCAAGCACTTACTACTATGCGTCTTGAATTAGGTGAGTTTGTTAGTTCCTTAATAACCCATTTTATTTGATCAATGCTTTCACCTGAAGTAGTGCTCCAGCTACGCCACTGTTTACCATAAACAGGCCCTAAATTTCCTGAAGCATCTGCCCATTCATTCCAGATATTAACATTATTTTCTTTTAAGTATTTAATATTAGTATCGCCTTTTAAGAACCATAACAATTCATGAATAATGGCTCTTAAATAGCATTTTTTTGTAGTGACTAAAGGAAACCCTTCTGCTAAGTTAAATCGCATTTGGTGCCCAAAAATACTATAAGTCCCTGTCCCTGTGCGGTCTTCTTTAAATGTACCTTGAGTTTTTACTTTTTTCAATAATTCTAAATATTGATGCATAACAAGCCCTTTATTTATAAATAATACTAGTTGAATAGTATCATATTAAGTGGCATTTAATCAAGTGTATAGAAAATCATCTATTGCTTTAATAAAACACTACTTTGTGGCAAAATATTTATTATTTCGTGCTTTTCATTCATAACCTTCCATAATCGCTCTATCGGGTTTAAATTTGGGCTATAAG
>CAKNAD010000406.1 GCA_929200515.1 Candidatus Gorgonimonas leptogorgiae
GTTAAAACACTTTGAAATGCACTTGCATTCCTGCAGTATTTTGCCTCGAATTAGATATTTTTCTTTAGCCCTGAAACCTAGCATTTTCATCTGCCACGTGTATAGTTAGTAAGGCTATTTATATTATCGTATTTTAAGCTGTATTGTTATTTATTTCAACTTTTCCTATATATTAAACTATTACATTATGCTACAGCTAGAAGCGGGTAATATTCGTTTTTTATCTGTATCAGTTAAAACACTATTATAATTTACCGTATCTGTATAGCCTCTCCAGATACTTAGGGGGCGACATAGTAGTTTTTTTTGTTTTATACTAAACTCCTTATGATTTAGAATAGCTGTCATATATCTACGAATGTGTGGAAAAAAATTGTTTTTAAAACCTAGTTCAAAACAGATATTTATATCTTCTTCATTGATTTGCATAATTTGTTGTTTTTGCTTACAAGAGAGTCCTTTACAATTTAGTATAGTACTAATATATGCATCAAATGTTTTACTATTCTCGCTTGCTAAAACTTTATATAAAACTATTTCATCTTTATATTTTGCTCTAATGAGATTTATCTTTTCAGATTCATCAATATTACCATACATTATAGACTCGAGATATTGCTTAACCACTTCATGATTACCTTGTTCCAACGCAACAAGTAAACCAGGCTCCCCATTATAACCTTCAGCTCTAATAATATTTAATTTTTCTTGAGGAGTAAAACCATTATAAAGTAATATCTCGCTAACATAGTTACCAAGTTCTTTATTGTTACATTTTAATGCAAAATATAACAATGGTGGATTATCTGGTGTTTCTTTTGCTAAAATAAGACTTAGTTTTTGCTCAGATGTAAGGTTGTTATCTTTTAATACAAGTTGTGTATATCTAATAATTTCTGTATTAAGATAAAATCTTTGCAAATGAAATAAATTAAAGCCAGATTTAGCTAATTCTTGAATAAATTCTCTTTTTTGCAAAGAATCAAAACCATTATAATCTAGCACAAGCTCAAAATATCTCATAACTATTATATAAAAAGAGCCCTTTTTGATATTTAACCAACAATTTACTTCATTTTTAATGAACTCTAACTTTTGCTCTTTAGTAAAATCCGTATGGTCTAATATAAGGCGAATATAATTACTAAGACATTCAGTATTTTTACTTGATAGTGGAAGTAATAAAAATGTATTGTTTGTTGCTTTTGTATGGAGAGCATCTATTTTTTCTATAGTAGTTATTTTATTGTCAGTCAAAAAATCATTAATAAATTTACCGGCAACTTCACAGGTAAAATTGTCACTAATTAATTTAGGATTACTTATTGTTTGCATATACTCTATTTTTTGTAAATAATCAAAACCATTATAAGCTAATACAAGCTCAAGATACTTGCTAAATACGTTACAATTATTTTTTTCACCTTGATTATTATATATTGAAAAGTTGTTTAACCAGAAATCTGTTTGTTTGATTATAAACTCTAACTTTTGCTTATCGGTGAAATATATATTATCTAATATAAGGTTAACGTAATTGCTAAGATATTTATCCTCTTTTCTTGACAATAGAAACAATAAAGAGCTACCCTCTTTTGTTTTTGTTTGAAGGATATCTGTTTTTTCTGTAATACTTATTTCATTACTATTTAAAATATTATTGATAAGTTTTAATACAGCTTGATAAGCACCTTTATCATAGGCTAAATTTAACAAATATTCGGCTTTTTGTATTGGGTTTTGCGCAGAAACAACTATTTGAAGATCGATAATAAAGTCTTCATTCGCAATTTTATATTTAAGTGTATTATCAATTCTTTGTTTTAATAATGGTACGCCTTTAAGTACTAGTTGTATGTTGTCATTATCTAAAAATTCACACATAATTAATAAATTATTAGTTTGTGAGAGTGCTTGAATTACTAAATCTATAATAATTTGTTTATCGTTAGCCTTATATAAGCTAACAAAATCTATTTGCATCAGATGAGATAACTGCAAAGGAATATAATCATCATAGTCAATTTTACTGTTATCATCCTGCTGATAACAAACCCAAAAAAATATACCACCGATAGTTTTAATACTAAAATCTTTGTTTTCTTGAGAGTTTTCAATACTAGATACTAATATCTCAGTGCTATTAGGAATTATATTATCTGCAAGCCATAAGTTGATTTTTTCTTTACTGTGTTT
>CAKNAD010000407.1 GCA_929200515.1 Candidatus Gorgonimonas leptogorgiae
GGTAGCAATAGCCTACGAAGCTAGAAGCTCCGCCTTTTAAGGCGGGGTAGTTCACAAATATTATTTTATCAAAGAGGTGGGTTATTAAGCGGGTGGCTTTGAAAAAATTTATGCAAATATTTTCTTAGTTTAGTTTCTGCTGTTTTAGAGATAACACCATCAGCATTGGCTTTAGCATTACGTACTAAATTATTTAATTGTTGTGCATCTATTTCAGGATACTCTTTAATAAACTTCGTAGTAGCTATGCGTTGTTGACTTATTAGGTACTCTAACCATTTATTTTGCCACATGATTTTTTGTTGTGATAATTTACTATTAGGATTGTTCGCATCAATTATGTTAATAATTTCTTCTATGTCGTAATTGCTTAAAAGCTTGGTAATAAAGCTAATATGTCTTTTAGTGGCATTGAAATTAGTAATATTTTTGCTTTCAAGTAGTGCATTTTTTAAATTGTCATTTAGCGGTAGTTTTTTGATGGCTTCAGTTTTAAATTCTGTTAATTTAATTGCATATTGGCGAATTTCTTGCATTTGTTGCTTTGCTTGAGTTTTGCTAACAAGTGATTGATCATCTTGTGATAACTTTTGATCTTTAATAGTTGCTTTCATCTTTAAATAAAAATACACCCAGTTTACTCTAATAATATTGACAGCTATACATTCTAGTAGGTAATTATTAAAATAGCAACAGTTATAATACACTTGCTATGTTAAATAAAGTTTAAAAAGATCATTATATTACACAACTTTACTTTTTTTGAATTATAAAGTGAACAAAATAAACAAAATATAATCTATATATTTATGTGCTTATTTACATAGTATAAAATCACCTAAAGTTATCATTAAGCACAGATTAAAATTATTGAAAAATTTAATAGGCTTTGTATGCATTTAATTTGAGTGTGTATAAATAACAATAACTAAGACATAAGTATTACTAATGAATATAAAAGAACAAAATATATCAGGTATGCACTCACCTGCAACCTGTATACAAACACGGGATTGTGGTCATAACATAAGAGAAGTTAAAGGTATAAAAAATTTTTTATCCGGAGAGTGTAACCTGTGTTATGAATCTTTAATTGGTGATAAAAAATTATGTATATATGATTGTGGTCATATTATCCACTTAGATTGCTTTAAAAACAATCTAAAAGTTCCTGCATCACAGAATCAATGTCTAACATGTATAAATGACATTATAAGTGTGGCGACTTATGAAAATTCACAAAATCTAGAAGAGGCAGAGTTGTATACCTGCGTTGATGATGAGTGTCATGAACATAGAAAGCAAATAAGAATGGTTCCATTTGCTTTCGCAAAAGAACAATTTGCAGGTCAAAATCAAGTTGATCAAAATCAAGCAGTTCAAAATGAAGAGTTTCAACAGTGGTTATTAGAAATATCTTGCAATATATCATCGAATTTCACTGATGCAGAAACCAATAGCTTACTAGACATAATTAGGTCTGAAAACTTAGATAATTCTGCAAAAGTGCAACATATACTAAATTTTCTAGAAGGAGCAAACGTAAGTGTTGACTACAGCAATATACTAGGAGTATATCACAGCTTGCCAACAACTAATCCTGTTCTGCCAGATGTAAACATTAATGCTTCTAGTAGCTCTAGTAATGCCACAGCAGCTAATGTAGATACAGGATCTACAACTTCAGTAGCTACGACTAGCTCCAATGAAAGCCAACAACAACCAGGAACTAGTCATGCAGAAGGTGATCGCACTGATAACAGAACAAGAGCAAGACGTTTATCTTTAGAAACAAATGACTCTGATGGTTTAATAACGGAAGGCGGAAGGGTATCTTTTCTTAATAGAGTAAAAAAAATATTTGCACGTAACAGAGAGCAAGATATTCAATAAATTATTTTAGTGTTAGATTACAACATTCTCCCTTTCATTACATGATTCAATGATATTTATTTTCTCAATAATTAATGGATTACCCACAAAAATATCAAATTATCTTTGACACTTGGCAGTGAAGCGATTTTATTCAGTGCTAGGAGTGTCGGATTTAAATCTTTGATCGCTATCGCTAATATGACTACTGGATTGTTACTCCTGCATTTGGTTTCATGAATAATCTTGGTTTTTTTGAGGGCTCGCCAATAAAAGGTGTACCAAATAATCCTAATGTTTGTGTAATTTTAGA
>CAKNAD010000408.1:0-179 GCA_929200515.1 Candidatus Gorgonimonas leptogorgiae
TAAGATTCCATTCTTGAGCAACAGTCGTATAAATCCCTAGGAGTAAAATGATAACTAGGAAGTTTTTTAGCGTATTCTATATATAGTTTATCTAGACATTCTGTTATTTTATTAATAGCATCATTTTTGATATTTGGATCATCTGTAAACTTAATGGCTTCAACAAAATTACGTACTTG
>CAKNAD010000408.1:189-2165 GCA_929200515.1 Candidatus Gorgonimonas leptogorgiae
ATACAATAGCTATTGATTCAAGCAACAAATTAGGTATACGACCCGTGCTTATATCATCAAAATTACTAGTCATAATTACACGATGATGTTCCTTAGAAACTGGTATTATTTTGCCGTGAATGGTTACATAAGGTTGATCCTCCTCTTTCATTCCAAACAAGAAATCCCATAATTCTTCAGGTGCTATTGTTGATTCATCTAACTGTAATATTTTATTTTTGTCATTTGCTTTTGAGTGAAGCCATTTATATATCGGACCAGGAACAAAAACAGTTTCTCTTTTTCCATTTTTATATGTTGTTTGATTACGACCATATGCTTGCTCAAGAGTGATACCTGGTTTTACATTAAAAACAACAGATTGAGCATCAAGAGAATTTGCTACTTGTTTGACTAACTCGCTTTTACCAGTACCACTAATACTTTTAATGAGAGTTATAGGAGACCAATTAACTCTTTGTGCCAACCGTATTATACGACGATTTTCACGAGTTGTCCAAAGGTCTTCATGAAGATCTGAAACATCATCTCGCAATATCTGATCAGAAACAAGTGAACGCTTATAATCGTATATACCTTCTGGTAATATTTGCTTGAGATATTCATCTATTTCACAAGCTATTTGCTGTTTATTTTCAGGATTATGTAATAATTCTGTTCTTTTTTTAGTAAGATCAAACGACATTTTATGACAAAGCTGTTGATATCCAATTTGTGCAATTAATTTTTGAATATCTTCGCTTAATAGTTCTTTATTAGTTATATAGCATTCATCACGCAATATTTTTTCAATTGCATAAAAACTATTAGTATAATTAGTTAATTTTTTTTGTTGTTGCTCAATTTGTTTATTAGTTATATTAAGACATTGCTGTAAAGGTTTTTTGTCGTAATCTTCTGCTACTGCAATTAAGCTAGCTTTAATAAAATCCATAACTTTGCTTGATAATATAGTTAGATCATCAAAGCTAAAAATATTAAGTGAATTTTCTACTACCTCTCGACTTATTTTCTCTTCAGCTTCAAAATTAGCATTGGTTATTGCTATATTTTCTTTATTATTGGTTATTACTGTATCGTCTTGATTATTAATTGTTGGGGGAGGGATTGGATTTTTAGACCTAGTGAAACTGTTAATAATAAACAAAATACCATTGTAAACTAACTTTAACGGGTATATAATTAAGTAGTATGAAATATAAGTTATACATTTTAATATCTTGGACAGTATCTTAAAAAATTTACTAGTCTTAGCTACAGATACATCTTTAATATCAGCAGTATTATCTACATCTCTGTTTGCTTGTGTAATATCAAATTGCTTATCTGTAGAAGCAGTTAATTCTAAATCTGAATTGCTAGCTAAATTATCATAAGGTATAAACTCTGACAATAACCAAATATTTTTTTTAATTAAATTTTCGTCAATTATTTCATTTTGCTGCAGTTGCTGTTCTAACCAATCTTTTAATCCAAAAGTATCTATTTCTTTAGCTGTTTTTGTTCTGAATACATGTGCAGATAAATATTTTGCATAGCGATAAAACTCTGTATCCTCTCGATAAATTTTAGTTATACTAGAGTCACAAGCTTGTTTAAAATGTAGTGCTAAAATTGCATCTTGACTATCGTGTTTATGCATATCTAAGACCGATAGCCATATTTTATCAAACACCTGCCCATCTAAATCAACAGATTTTTTAGCATATTTATTTAAAGTTTCAAGAAAAATGCTAACTCTATATGCCATTTCATTAGAAAATTGCACTGGTATTTTTTCAGCGTACTTTGTAGCTAAGGATTGTTTTATTTGCTCAAAACTTTTCTTTGGCTGTTCTGTTGCTTTAGCTAAATAACAGCTCCACAAATTTGTTACTGGCTTAAAGCTTTCTGATACATGGAAACTAATTTTAGCATTGGAAAACTCAACAAGTTTACCATATATAATAAGACAAGGTGGATTGCTCAATAGCGAT
>CAKNAD010000409.1 GCA_929200515.1 Candidatus Gorgonimonas leptogorgiae
ATTTGCGGGTGTTGTGTTATTTGTATTGAAAGAGGGGATCATTTGTACTCCATGTGCTTTCCAAATGTATAAACTATTTTAGATAGTAGTTAATAACTTGTAAAATAGAAAAGATATTAATACCCTAATATTCCTTTTTAGGGTAGAAAGTGTATTAAAGTGTTTGCTCAGATTTGAAATAGCCAATAGCACCTTTTTGATAGCCTTCAAATAATTTTACTTCAACTGTATGTTGTTGCTTTAAATTATAATATATGGTTTTTGCTAAATGAAATGCTAATAATTCTACTGTGCTACTAGAGTCTATCATATAACAATTGTTTTTAGCAATTTTTAAATAAAAGTTTCCTTGATTGGCGCTATATTGTACTTCTAAATAATCATTGTTTTTATCTTGTAGATTAGATATATCTTCTTCTGAAACTAGGTATATATCTTGCCACTTTTTGCACCAGTATGTTTCTAATGCATGTTCTCTCTTGTTGTCTATTTTAATCTCTAAACGAGATCTATGTCCATGCGCCATACGCTGGCAATCGCCTTGGTGCTTTTTTAATCCGTGGCTATAATGAAAATAATTTTCTAAGTTAGGCTCTTGATATAAATTCAGTTTTATATCGGAAATATTTACAGGTAAATGCTGTTTTATCTCATTGAGTAGTAATTTGGTCACAGAATTAATTGTGATTTCTGTTGCAGAAATAAAACAAACAGCTTGTTTCGGAGCTTTATAATGTAAGTTACCGGTGTCACTTTTATAGATAAAATCTATATAATCTTGATTGCTTTGCTCGTTGGGGTAATATCGTGAACACTCAATTGGAACTAATAGTTTGTGATCTGCGCTAGCATCTATAATATATTTTATTTGTTTTTTTACTTCACTAAAGTCAAAGATCATTCCTTGATTATTTAATTCACCAGTGAGAGTTATATCTACTAGCCAAGTTTCTCCTAGAAGTCCTCTATTTTTTGATAAAAAACTAAAATCTAAATTAGTGATATTTTCTACAAAAAGTGAAACCATAAAACATCTAACTCTTTATTAATAGTAACATTGCTAGTTATACAAGTATTACTATTTTGCAAACTAAAATAACTTGTATAAAAAAGATTTATAAACGATATTAAAATTCTTTGTGTTGCGGATTTTATTTATCACCTGGGGTATCTGTAGATACAAGTTTAGCTTTTGTTACTAAAAATGTTCTCCGCTGTGGCTTATAACCACTACTTTGATAGTAACGCTTAGTTTCTGCATCAACTGCTTCTTTTAGACGCACAGTACCTGAATTGCCACTAGTTAAATTTATGCGTTTATTACCATGCTTGATTTGCTTTAGGTATTCGTCTCTAGAGGTAAAAAACTGTAATGCTTTGCTAATTAGCCACTCTGGAATTTGTTTTGCTTCGGCAATATCTTTGTGTATACCTATTTTCAAGGGTTTAGGTGTAGAAATATTAAATATCGTGGGCCAAAAATATCGTAAAACTTTTAGAGCATCGGTACTAGATACCTGGCTTTCATCAGAAGCTAGCAAGCTTTCTATTTTTGAGGCCTCACTAGATGTACTTATACTAGACTCGGAAGTAGTATTTTTATCAGTTGTTTTCATGGCACTTATTACCTATGATCATTTAAATTAAAGTATCAATTTGCAAATTAGTATACAGCAAAAGCATGTTTTTTAAAAATAATTTCCATGGTTTCTTGTTAAATTAGCGTCAACATAGTATTTTTATACTGTAAAAAGTTGATTAATATTAAATTAATAAATAAATCTTTAAATAAATGGAATCAACTAATTGGCGAAAAACTATAACTAGGAAAGCTATGTAATAATTTTGTTTTTGATGGCTTCAAGCTATAACATTTGATAATCTTCTTAATCAAATGCAAGTATTAGAAAATAACTTTTTTATTAAGATATTTAATGATAAGATATTCATAGGTTTTGCTTATGTTATTTTTATTATTTTATCTAACTATAAGTAGGCCTATTTTATAGCTTTTTTTCTTTAATGTTCTGTATATTATGTGTATGTAGCAGTTAATAAGATAAACATCTTAATTTATCAGTCTACTAACGGATATTTTATTTTCTTTAAATATACACGTAGCAGATGAAAATGCTAGGTTTCAGGGCTAAGTAAAATGGTTTAA
>CAKNAD010000410.1 GCA_929200515.1 Candidatus Gorgonimonas leptogorgiae
ATTTTCAAATGCTAGATGACATAAAACCTGCATTTTGAACTTCCATGTGTATAGATTTTGCTTGAAAATTAGAAAAGTTCTTCTTTTTTAGCATTGCTATTAACTTTTTTTCAATCTTTGCTATTATTGTGGACGATTTATTATTTGGTATTGACTTGTCATTAGTTAGCGTTTTAATCTTATATGCTTGTTCGACATGAGATATACTACGATTACTTGAATTATATTCTTTTATATATTGAAGAGATAATTTTATTCTAAAAAAATTTTTTATTTTTTGAGCTATACTAATTTTAAAAGCATGTTTATTCGCTTGATCTTTAAAAGACGGAGGGTGTGCATATGTTTGCCCTACCATGCTGTTTCGTCTATTTACCCCAAACTTTTTTGTGTCCATAACCACCTCGCTGTAAATCCTTAACTTAAAGATATGATTCGTAACGACACATTGTAAGTATAGCATATAGAGATTATGCTAACTTGCATAATGAATAATTCGAGGCAAAATATCTTAGGGTAATTGAGGAATTTTACAAAAAAGCAATATTTGTTTATGATGCTACAGGCAAGTTAAACTTTCTTAAAGTTAACAGCTACTTGTCTGAATAGCACTATAGCAAGGTTAAAATAAATTAAAATTTATTACCAAGATATAACCATAGTTTCTTAAGTAAATCATTGCTCATTATCCTATCGTTATCTTCAAGTGGAATAACTTTTTTCTCTTTGTTATCTAAAAAAATAGATTCATGGGCTATTTTTAAACTAGTTATTGCATTTGGGTTAGAATTATCTGTTTGCACTGAGATAATATACCTGCCTTCACAATTAACTTCATTTTTAGTGCGTACTGTTAATCCTTTTTGTTGCAATTTCCCTAATAATCCTTTAGATGGTTTGGTGTAATAAAAGCTTTCTAATTCTGTAACTATAGTATTGCTATGAGTTTTTACTTTATCAAGATTAATATTATTTGTAGCTAAAAATTCTTTTAATTCTTTTATCGTTGCAGCTGTAGATTGTGTTGTATCAATCCAATTATAATTATCTTTTCTATTCCAAGTATAAACAACACCTGTTTTAGAAATTAGCTGAAGTTGAGAATTTGGTCTTGGAGGGGTTTCTGGATAGAACTCGCCTTTTGTATTAGATATTTTACTGATATTATAATTATTATTAAAAACTAGATTTTTTTGCTGTCCAGAGGATAATATTAAATCAGAATTTTCTTGTTCTTTTATATAACTATAATGTTTATTAGATGAAAATAATCCGCAACTACTTACTAGTAAGCATAATCCAATAACACATAATACTTTATTCATTATAATCCTCAATTTAATAACAGTTAATCATGGGCGCTATATACACTTTCTACCTGAAGATGTATATAAAAATGCTAGTTTTTAGTAGCTTATTATAAATTTTTAGCTAAAGCCATATTTTACAGGATTAATGTCTATTAAATCAAGAAATACTAATGCTTAATAAAAGCCTATCTTTTTTAGTGGGCTAAAAAGGTTTTACTACTGCCATGATAATTATACCTATTAAAAATAATACGGGAATTTCATTAAAAACCCGGTAAAATACATGCGTTTTAATATTACTTTTATTTCTAAAGTGTTTCATATAAATTAAACAGATATGATGATAAATTACAGTAAATGCTACTAATAGCAATTTAGTATGTAGCCAGCCATTTTTAATATAATAAGGCATTAAGTATAATAAAGCACCACCAGAAACTAATGTTGCTAGCATAGAAGGCATAGCAATACCGTACATTAACTTACGCTCCATTATAATAAACCTATCATAGCCTATACTATCGTTAGTGGATGCATGATAAACAAATAATCTGGGCAGATATAAAATAGCAGCAAACCAACATACGAAAGATAATATATGGAAAGATTTAATCCAGAGTATATACATAATTATAACTTTTAGTTAATTTATTGAAAGATAGTAATTAAAAAAATCATTACTTAGAATAATACTCTATCATTCTAGAGGTGTTTTTTCTATAAATAAATGTTTTATGCACCTAGCAGATGGAAATGCCAGGTGTTTTCAAGTAGAAGGTGTATACACGTGGCAGTTGTAAATGCGGGTTTTCAGCAAGTGATTATAAGTTTTTAG
>CAKNAD010000411.1 GCA_929200515.1 Candidatus Gorgonimonas leptogorgiae
CCCATAATCAAGAAGATTACAGCTCTCAAACAGCTAATATCAACCGTGTAATTACTAAAAACGAGGATATAGTTAACCAATTAAGAAGTATGTGGTTTTCTCTTATGGATTACCACAACAAACATCTTGCTGCTAACACCGCTTTACCTGTAGAAACAAATATTACTTTACAAACAGGTGTTATTGACGCATTATCAATAACAAATAGAGATGAAGATATTCCTGTCTGTAAAATGAATGAATTAGGTCCGCTTATTTATAAGTTAATCAACAAAGGAAACGGCAGACTTTTTGTAGTTACAACATCTCAAGGGCTTTACTCTAAAAACTACCAAGAAACATATAGTATAAATGAAATAGAAAACCTACAAAAAAAAATCTATGAACTTATAGAAGACCATACTTCCGCCGTATTAATGAGTGCTAGTGGCATATTGCCATATTGTAGATCATATTCAAGTATTATTTATAATGATGCTATTAAAGAACAAAAACAACAAGCTGATGATTTTATAAAGTTGGTACAGGATCAAGATAAAGATAATATCGAAATTACATTAAGCTATAATATAACAGAAGAAGTCGATAGTAATAAACCATCTCAATGTGTCAATATAGGTCATGCTCTTGGCCTTGATATTAGATTAAAAAATAACATCCTAACAATTATTGCTTATAATTCTTTTCCTCGTCTAGATTCTAAGGGTTTTAATAATATAAACAATATATCTGAAACCCTGCATAATATACACAGCCCAATTAAAGATAAAAACATTTCCAGTGTATTTTTAACAGTGCCCTTAGGTACTGAAGAAAAAGGCACTGACTGTACATTACATAGTTTTCATTTCGTAAAAACATCTAAACGCTTTGCAAAAAAAATGGAAGAACTACATGAAGGATTAGCAACTAAAAATCAAAATAGTATAAGCACATTTTTAACAGATGAATTTCCACAAGAGTTTTTTGTTATTGCACAAAAAGAAAAAAACTTCACTTATTTAACACAAGAAATATTCAAAGGTAAAAAGAATGAAGCAATATCAAAGATCATTCAAGCAAATACAATTGATAACTTTCTATTTCCGCTTCATGTTACAGATAAAAAAACATCTGGTTTTTTTAATAGTTTTGCAGATAGCACTCAAGATCTAATGACAGCAGAAAACCATCAAGAGCTTACAGAGCTTGTTAGCTCACTTCAAAATGAAAAACTTACTAAAGGTAACTATCCTTTTTTCACCTTGAAGGTAAATACAACTTTAAATATAGAACTTAAAAAAATAATTGAATCTATATACAACTCTATAGCAAGTACTAATATTTTTTCATTACCTATTAAAGACTTAAGTAAGTTATTATCAATAACACAAAAAATGTTTAACACTATCCATGAAAATTATATTCATGAATATTCAAATATATTAGAACAAACAACAAAATTTTATAAGCATTCTACCGAGAACCGAACTGAATATGCATATAAAAAAGCTACTAGCCTAATATTATCAGAAGAATTTAAACAAATAGCAGATATAATTCCTACTGCAAATAGCATTAAACAAGAAGCAGAATATTCAGATAATCCATTGGAGGGAATATTATATGCTCTGGAGAAAAGTTCTAGATTAAAGCTACCACAAATGCTTGAGTTGTTGCATCAAAAAATAACTTCACAGGAAATAATAGAGGATCATAATAAAATATTTGATGAAGATATAGTATTTTTAATTAATAAAATTTTAAATTGCTGCGAAGCGATAAAAACTTATACAGTATCTTCTATAAGACTTTATAATAATCACTGTAACAAACAAGGTTTACCCATTGAAGACAAAGTCATCATCAATATTGGTGATAAATGCTTTTGTTTGAAAGAAAAACAAGAGGCTATAGAAAAAATACATTTGCTAGTTAAACAATTAAGCTTTTTAGTATCCTATGAATTAGCTGAAATAAATAATAATCAAGAAACAAGAAATAGCAAGACGCTAGCTAGTAGCTGGAATAGAGTTATAAAATATCAGCAAGCAACTCAAAGGTAAATTTATTTTGACAAAAATAATAACAAGATTTTCTATCTATTAACTTTTATATATTCTCAATAAAAGATTATAAATAAAAATTGATTTTAA
>CAKNAD010000412.1 GCA_929200515.1 Candidatus Gorgonimonas leptogorgiae
CCCCCAGAGGGCAAGGCTTCTAAGCTTTTATCCTACGTTAGTATTTCTTGAGTTAGTCGACACTAAATTTGTGAAATACTGCCTTGGCTAAAAACTTATAATCACTTGCTGAAAACTTGCATTTCTAACAGTCATGTGTATATCTTAAAGTACTTCAATAATTTTAGTTATACCACAAAGGTCTAATAATTTTATTATTTCGGTTGCTGTATTATTCATCGTTATTTTTACGTTCTTATTTTGGTAAATAACATTAGATAAAACCACTAACCCATTACTATTAATACCTTTTAAGAGTTTGCAATCTATAGTTATATTGTAATTATTGTGACATAAAATCTGTAAATGTTTTTTAAAATTAGCTATATTGATAGCATTTATATAACCAGTAACTTCTAATATCATGGTGTTATTAACAATAGTACTGTTTTTGATTGTTACAGGCATAAACCAACCCTAATAGTTTTTATTTATTAACTTTGTTTAGTGCTATCATTTTAATACAAATATATAGTTTATTCAAATTTATTTAAACTTACTAGAAATTAGTTTTGCTCTGTCAGCAGCTGCATGCATTGCTTTGGTTATTATATCTTCAAGGTTGTTATCTATAAAGCTTGTTATTGCTTGTTCGGTAGTGCCTCCTGGAGATGTGACTTGTTTACGTAATTGGCTTAATTCTTGGTCAGAAATGGTTGCTAATTTTGCAGCACCTAAAGCTGTTTGTTTAGTAAATTTAATAGCAGTATCTTTATCTAATCCCATTTTATTGGCAATTTTAGCCATTATTTCCATAAATAAAAAGTAATAGGCTGGTCCACTACCCGAAACCGCAGTTACTACATCTATTAAGCTTTCGTCAGCAACCCATTCGGTTTGTCCAATAGCAGAAAATATAGCTGTTACCATTTCTTTTTGCACTGCTGATACTTGTTGATTAGCATATAAACCTGTAGCCGCTTCAAGTAATACTGCTGGAGTATTGGGCATAGCCCGTACTATAGCAAGCTGTTGACCACACCAATTAAGTATGGTTTTTATAGGTATTCCGGCTACAACTGAAATTATTAGTTTGCTGGTATTGAGTTCAGGTGTTATTTCAGTAATTAATTCTTTAACTATATTGGGTTTTACACAAATAATTATAATGTCAGCCTGTTTCACTGCTAGTTTGTTATCTGTAGTTGTATATATATTATATTTTTTAGCTAATTTATTAGCTGACTCTAATGTTTTAGTAGTTGCGATTAGTTGATCGCGATTAAATTTAGTAATAAGTCCAGATATTATACTAGACGCCATATTTCCAGCACCAATAAAACATATTTTATTCATTATTAATCTCTTTTTCCAAATAATGCAGTTCCAATGCGCACAATGGTAGCTCCTTCATGTATAGCAACTTCAAAATCATTAGACATGCCCATAGATAAAGTATCAAGAGCTAGATTATACTTGTTATTAAGTTGATTTAATAACTCCGCTGTTTGTTTAAATATAGCTTTTTGGCTATCTATTACTGTACAGGCTTCAGGTAGTATCATTAAACCACGTAGTTTTAGTTGAGGCAATGCTATTATTTTAGTGATTAGACTATCTAGTTCATTTAGATGTATGCCTGATTTAGTTGTTTCTTGGCTAATATTTACCTGAATGCAAACATTTATTTGTTTGTTGACATTAATTAGGTGGTCATTTAATTTCTGGGCGGTTTTTAGTTTGTCTATGCTATGAATCCAAGAAAAGTATTTGGCAATATATTTAATTTTATTTGATTGTATTGAGCCGATGAAATGCCAATTAATATCGGTTAAGTCAGCTAAATACTCAATTTTATTAACTGCTTCTTGGATGTAATTTTCACCAAAATTTTTTATACCTAAATTCCATGCGTTGCGTATTACATTTGCACTTTTGCCTTTAGTGACAGCTAGTAGCATTACCTGCTGATTGTTATATTGTTGCTGTGCATTGGTTATGCGTAGTAAAATATTTTGTAAATTGGTTTTTAATTGAGTGTCTATCATAGGTATTTCCTGTAATACTTTTTTATAAAAGAGTGCCGTAAAACCCACTCCTTTAGTTGCGAGATATAAGGCATAACATTTACTAGCAATTATTAAAATATT
>CAKNAD010000413.1 GCA_929200515.1 Candidatus Gorgonimonas leptogorgiae
AAGAACGTCCCTAAAGCTACGTTTTTTGTCTTGAGCAGAAGCACTATTAGATTGAGAATATTTAGGGTCAACTGCTGGTTTAGCAAGAACGTCCCTAAAGCTACGTTTTTTGTCTTGAGCAGAAGCACTATTAGATTGATAATATTTAGTGTCAACTTCTGATTCAGCAAGAGCGTCCCTAAAGGTAAGGCTTTGGTTTTTTATTGTGCCTTGAACAGAAGCACTACTAGGTTTAGAGCATTTAAGACTAATTGTTGATTCATCAGGAGTAGGCCAATTCGAGTTCTGGTTTTCTCTTATGTCTTGAACAGAAAAGTCCCTAAGTTGTGAATTTCTAATATTCAATGGTTGAGAATCAGTGGAGTATAAAAGACCAGGTGTTTGTTTTGATTCTACGGCTTTAACATCGGTGGGTTTACTAGGTTTGGCACGGTTTTGCTCTGTATTTGATAGGTAGGTGGCTGTGGGCTGCTGCTTATGTTGTATAGTTCCACATGGATTACTCATAACATCGTCCTTGAAATAGTTACTAATAAATACTAAAATATCTGATAAAAGATATCTTACTATATCAGTTAAAAACTTTGTGGTCAAAGTAATACTAAATTTAATTACTGCCACGTGTATATAGCTCAAATATAATCTCACAGACTTCTAATTTTTAAGGTTACTGTCAGCTCAGGTTTGAGCTACTACATAATCCCAAGTTTCAGCAACTAGTGGCAATTGATTAAGTTCCGCTTTTGCTGTTTGCCAGTTGGGGTAATGTGTGGTTAGTAGTTTAAAAAAGTTTTTATTATGCGTTGGTTCTATTAGATGTATCATTTCATGAGCGATTACATAATTAAGCAGGTACTTTGGTTTTTTTACTAATTCAGTATTTAAGCGAATGCATTGGGCTTGATGATTACAACTCCCCCAACGAGTTTTCATTTTGCGTAAAAAATAGCCTTTAACTATCACCTCAAGTTTTGTCATCCATTCTGCTAGCAACCGAGGAATAACTTCGTGCAATAAAGCTTTATGCCAATTGTGTATAATTTTAGCACGGCTTTGTTGGTTAGTATTGGGTTTAACTCGTAAAGTTATTTTACTATGACCAACTATTATTTCAGTTGCACCTTTAGCATGTTCTTGTACATCTAACAAATAACGCTTGCCCCATAAATAATGACTTTCACGGTTAATAAATTCTCGCGGTGTTTCTCGTTCTTGGGTTTGCAATTGTTGCTGTTTGCTTTTAATCCAATCGAGTTTTGTTGCCACATAAGCACGCAATACTTCAAGGCGTGAATCTTTAGGTGCAGTTATAACTACCCTGCCATGTGGTGGGTATATTTTTAGGTAAGTATGCTTAACATCTTTTAGCTGTAAATCTATGCATATATCATTTAATTGTAATTGTTGTATCATTCAGTATACCTAGATTGTTGCTTGATTATAGAAAACAATGCTTCAGTTGCAGTTGCATCTTGCAATTTTTCGTATAGCTTTTGTTGTAAAATGCGCTCTTTAGCCTGATCGCCAAGCCAACCGTGTTGCTTATTGTCTAATATAATCATATCAATTGCAACTGCTAGCTCTGCTTTTTCTTGTGTATCTTCTGGGCAACTAAAACTTTCACATTCAATACTAGCTAAATTATTATAAATACGAATAGCTTCGGGTTTACCAGTTAGTATATTAGGTAATTTATAATCTTGAGTTGGTTTATTGATATTGTTAATTAATTGTTCTGTATCAGCTAAAGTTTGTTGATAATCTGTTGCACTTTCTCGCTGTTGCTGGGTTAACTCTACTAATTTTTCAGATATTTTAGCATAATATGCTGGGTCTTGATGTTGCTTACTAACTAAAATTTGTTGAATATTATTAAGAATACCTTCGGCAATATTTTTTTGTTTAAGTTTATTGCCAAACTTTTTAGCTATGGCTTCGTGAATACCTGTAGCTATAACTAAATTGTAGAGGCTGTTATTGTTTAAATCCCCAAGTATTTCTGCAGTTGATGCATCTACATAGGTATTAAGCAAATGTCGCATGTCTTGCTCGTAGGGTTTGGTATCTAACTCTTCAGCTGCGGCTAATTTTACCGCTGTTAGCATATCTGCATAAT